>CAVFER010000051.1:0-18971 GCA_963621525.1 bacterium
ATCTGAGCATTTGCATCCCTCTTTTCCTAAAATCTGTGTATTATAAGCTTCTTGCCTGCTCTACTGCTGCTCTTACCAGCTTCAGATCCTGCTCTGTTGCCAGTGTACAGTCTGCACCAAGGATAAAGCCGTCTCTTCCGAAGTTTTCAACAACTCTGATAACTTCTCTTCTTACATCGTATTCATCACCGTCTACCAGAACACCGCTGCGGTTCTCTAATCCGCCAAGAATTGTTTTTCCTGTAAACTGTGCCTTGCCATCTGCCAGGCTCATCGGGGCTTCATACACACCCCAGTTTACAACGTCAGCCAGTGCAGCATAGTCTGCATCGTATCTCTTCATATTCAGTCCGCTCTTGCACATATGTAAGAAACAGTAACCGCCTGCATCCTTGATCGCTTTCATGATCTTTAAGTCAAATGGCTTGATCCATTTTGCAAATTCTTCGTCCGTATACCATCTTGTCTCTGCACCTAAGCCTGCGTAATAAACAGAATCAACACCTGCGTCCTTGATGTATCTTTCTGCCAAGATACACATACCGTCGGCGATCCTTTCCATAGAATCTAACATCTTTTTCTCGTCCCAACGGAGGAAATCTACCTGCATCTGGCGAACCTGATCGTAATTATAGCCTTCACCCATTCTTTCTAACGGATGGATACCAGAAGCACACATACCATGTAAAGTACCCATGGTAAAAGCATCCTTATCAGCGCCGTCTAAGATCTTCTTAGTCATTTCAATCTGATCTTCAATGATGTTGGTGTTTCTGCTGAAAGACGGGATCAGTTCGTAGTAATCCTTTGGTGTGCGGATCATTCCATAGTAAGGTACCAGGTGCTCATTCATAACCTTTACGATATCCGTATCCGTCTCTTTAAAGAACTTTAAATGAGCAGCGACTGCCTCATCACCTACTGCCTGGTTCTTTGGAAAGTGCAGCGAAAAGGATGACGGGATCGCATCCACATGCTTTCCTTCAATCGCTGCAACTACTCTTTCACGCTTTGTCATTTTTTGTTCCTCCTATTAGTAATCTTTCTAATATTCTTTCTGATATTATTACAGCCATTGTAAACCTTATTTTTCTTGATGTCAATATCATTATTTGTATTTTGCACAACGCATTTTTGTATGTTTTGCACATTATGTAAATTTTGCACAATTTTTATGATGCCAGGGTCAAAAGATCTAAAATCCGACGTGAGCTTGCTTGCAGGAGGATTTTTGAACTTTCCTGAAAAACTGTAAAGTCAAAAAGGCAACCGCATAATACGGCTGCCTTTTATATTACCTATTTTTCCGGTAGGTTTCAAGTTGTTTTTATATTTTTTTACAAATCAGCATATGGCGGAAGCACCAAGCTTCTTTTTTTCATGAATACGGAAACAAGAAGCTGTCATGGCTGAACTGTAACTATTTCTTACCTATCACCCGTTTCACCTGAATGATCAGCGTCGGAAGGAAGGCCAGAAGGATCACCTGTCCGATGGCAGTTGTTGACATGGTCTGTATCTGGAACAGTTTGTGCAGTCCCGGAATGAATATAACCAGTCCAAGGAAGACGACTCCTGCCGCAAATGCATAAATGCTGTAAGGATTCGTGGTAAATCCCATCCGGAAAATGGCTCGTTTGCCTCTGCAGTTAAATCCATGGAACAGTCTTGACAAAGTCAGGGTGGAAAATGCCATTGTAGATGCCATCGCTGCACCATTTCTTAAACCCAGATAGAAAGCAGTGATAACTGCCACTGCGATCAATGCACCCTGGGATATCATTGTTACCATAAAATCCTTTGTCATCAGCCCTTCTTTCGGGTCTCTTGGTTTTTCTCTTAAAAGGCCCTCATCTGCCGGTTCCATACCAATAGCAAGGGCCGGAAGAGAGTCTGTAAGGAGATTGATAAATAATAGCTGAACCGGCGCAAATGGCACCGGCAGTGCCATAAGGGAAGTATAAAGTACCGCGAAAATAGCTGCAGTATTGCCGGAAAGAAGGTACAGCACTGCGTTTTTAATATTCCTGTATACATTTCGTCCGTTTGCAACTGCCTTGATAATGGTCGCAAAGTTATCGTCTGCCAGGATCATAGCTGCCGCGTCTTTAGAAACCTCTGTACCGGTAATTCCCATAGCCACACCGATATCCGCCTTTTTTAAGGCAGGGGCATCATTGACGCCGTCACCGGTCATGGACACGATATTTCCGCGTCTCTGCCATCCATCTACGATACGGATCTTATTTTCCGGTGAAACTCTGGCATAGACTGATATTTTATCAATCTTTTCATCCAGTTCAGCGTCACTTAAAGCATCCAGTTCCATACCGGTAAGAGCCAGATCTCCGTCTTTAAAAATGCCGATCTGCTTTGCAATGGCAGTTGCTGTCACCTTGTGATCGCCGGTGATCATCACTGTCTTTATCCCCGCCTGTCTTGCCTCTGCCACAGCCTTTACAGACTCTGGCCTTGGCGGATCCACCATAGAAATAAGCCCCAGAAATACATAGCCGCACTCTGCATCTGTACAAAGCACCTCATCTGATTCCTTATATGCAAAGGCCAGCACACGAAGGCCGCTTTCAGAAAAATACTGATTCTGGCGGCGTACCTTTTCTTTTTCTTCATCTGTCATAGGATAGATCCCGTCACTGTAACGCACTGCCACACAGCGGTCTATGAGCACATCCACAGCTCCTTTTGTGAGGATTGTCGGCACACCATGGATCTGATATTTTGTGCTCATCAGCTTTCTGTCGGAATCAAACGGAACCTCTTCTATACGGCACATCACATTTCGCAGTGCATCTTCATGGACACCTGTCTTCCCTAAATAACTTTCCGGAAGCACATGGATATTGCGGAACATTTCAAGAAGGGCATATTCCGTAGGATCTCCAATTCCTTTTCCATCCACAATACTGGAGTCATTGGTGAGAACTGCGTTATAGATCAGATACCGTTGGGTCTGGTCTGTAATATCAAGGTCTGTTCCATTTATGACTTTTCCGTCTACATACACCTGCTGAACCGTCATTTTATTCTGAGTCAGAGTGCCCGTTTTATCAGAGCAGATCACAGAAACGCAGCCAAGGCTTTCCACTGCCTTTAATTTTTTGATAATGGCATTTTCTTTCGCCATTTTCTGGGTACCAAATGCCTGGACGATGGTTACGATGGAAGTTAATGCTTCCGGGATCGCAGCGACTGCCAGTGCCACAGCAAATAGAAGCGAATCCAGGAAGGTCATTTTCCGATACATACAAAGAGCAAATACAATGGCACAGAGTACCATGATCAGCAATGCCAGTTTTCCGCTGAACTGATCCAGGCTTTTTTGCAGCGGTGTTTTCCGTTCTTCTGCGCTGTTCATCAGTCCGGCGATCTTACCGATCTCCGTGTTCATACCCGTTGCTGTGACCAGGACTGTGGCTCTTCCGTACGCTACCAGACTGCCGGAGTAGACCATATTGGTGCGGTCTGCCAGTGCCACATCACCTTCCAGTGCCATTTCCTGCTTGTCTACATTAGTAGACTCTCCTGTAAGGGAGCTTTCGTTGACCTGAAGGGAATAATTATGAAGGATCCTTCCGTCTGCTGCTACCATATCCCCGGCTTCCAGCTCCAGGATATCTCCCGGAACTACATCTTTTGCCGGTATCTGCTGCTTTCTGCCGTCTCTTATGACTTTGGCATCCGGTGCAGACAACTGTTTTAAGCTCTCCAGTGACTTTTCCGCCTTTATATGCTGAACAGTTCCAAGAGCTGCGTTCATCACAAGAACTGCAAAAATAACAATGGTGCTTTCTTCATTCCCGGAAAACATGGATATAATAGCCGCCACAATGAGGATCACTACCATCAGATCCTTAAACTGGTCTAAAAAGACCTGAAAAGCGCTTTTCTTTTTTTCCTCTAAGAGCACATTTTCTCCCTTTTCCAGCCGGATCTTTTCCGCCTGTTCACTGGTCAGGCCCTGTTCAGATGCCTGACAGGCATTTAGTGCCTCCTCAGGCGACAGGTTCCACACTTTTTTTTCTGCCATAATGCTTCTCTCCTTTGCAACAAAAAGCGAGACTTTTATTGCACGAAAAATATGCAATAAAAGTCTCGCTCCATATACATGTGTACTGTCCGGCTGCAGGCCTAATGTATCTTCATTATCCTGCCGCGTGATGACGACCAGTACAACACCGGATAACCGGTGTGAACTACTCCCTGATATCTGAACTTAAAATAACACAGCCACCTGCAAAATGTCAACAAGTTTCTTTTCCATCTGTGCCGCTTTTTAAGCTGCAGATTATGACTTAGCGATTTTCAATATCCATTAACATCTGGACACGGCGCTCATGACGGCCGCCTTCAAATTTTGCATCCAGCCATGCTTCTGTGATCATCTTGGCCAGCTCGCTGCCTACCACTCTTGCGCCAAACGCAAGGACATTGGAGTTATTGTGCATTCTGGAAAGCTTTGCAGTATATGGCTCGCTGCATACGCAGGCGCGGATGCCTTTTACCTTGTTCGCTGCTAAAGAAATGCCTACGCCGGTACCGCAGATAGCAATACCCAGATCTGCTTCACCGGAAGCTACTGCACGGCCTACTTTTTCGCCGTAAACAGGATAATCGCAGCTTTCTGTACTGTTGGTTCCCAGGTCAATTACCTCGTAGCCTTTGCTTTCTACAAATTCCTTGATAATGTTCTTCAGTTCGATTGCGGAATGATCATTTCCCATTGCGATCTTCATAGTTTAATTCTCCTCTTCTTTTTGTTTCATTCTTTTGTTCAGAGCAACCTCCAAAATGCTTCGCATTTCGTCGGTTTGGCGTATCCGCCAAATAGAATTCTAAAAACAGACTTAAAAATGCTTCGCATTTTACATCTGTTTTTTTTATTCTGCTTAGCTCTGAACAGTAAAAAATTTCTTTATCTTATCTAGTCTGGATGTCATGGACATTAAAAGCAGGTCTGCTGCTGTCAGCGCAGCCATTGCTTCTACTACGACTACAGCTCTTGGAACGATCACCGGGTCATGGCGGCCCTTGATCTCGATCTCACATTCATTTCCATAGCGGTCCACTGTTTTCTGTATCTGTGAAATAGAAGGTGTTGGCTTAAATGCCGCCCGCATCACCACGGTGCTTCCATCACTCATGCCTCCTAAAGTTCCGCCGGAATGGTTAGTCACTTTACATGGCTTTGCGTCTTTTCCTATCACAAAACTGTCGTTGTCCCAAGATCCTAAGGAAGCAGCGGCCTCAAAGCCGTCCCCGATCTCAAAGCCTTTTACAGCGCCGATAGACATAATGGCTTTTCCCAGCGCAGCATCTAACTTGTCAAAGACAGGTTCTCCTACGCCTACCGGAAGTCCGTTGATCACGCACTCTACCACGCCGCCGCAGGAATCTTTCCGCTGTATCATATCTTCCAGATAGCTTTCCGCCTCTGCTGCAGCCGCCTTGTCCGGCATATACAGGCGGTTATTGGAAATTTCTTCCATATCGATCTTAGAATGGTCGATTTTTACAGGTCCCACAGCACTGGTGTATGCCTGAACTGTGATCCCAAGGCTTTCAAGAAGCTTTGCTGCTACAGCGCCTGCTGCCACTCTTCCAATGGTCTCTCTGCCAGAAGAACGTCCGCCGCCCCGGTAATCACGAAAACCATATTTTTCGTCAAAAGTATAATCTGCATGACCCGGTCGGTATACATCCATGATATTACTATAATCACGGGAACGCTGATCCGTATTGCGGATCACAATGGAAATCGGTGTTCCCGTGGTCTTTCCCTCAAAAACGCCGGATAAGATCTCCGCCTTATCTCCTTCGTTTCTGGCTGTGGTAAATTTGCTCTGCCCCGGTTTTCTCCGGTCTAAGTATTTCTGGATATCTTCTTCATTTAAAGGAAGTCCGGCAGGACAGCCATCTACCACAACTCCTACGCCTGCTCCATGGGACTCCCCCCATGTGCTTATCTTAAAAATCGTTCCGTACACTGAACCTGACATGTCATTCTTCTCCTATTTTAACAATAGCGCAGCAATTCGGCTCATTTACCGGAACACTTCTTCCGCTCATTACTAAAAGGCCCTTCTCATAATCCACTTTAAAGAAGCTGATGGTACCGCTGTCATGGTTTACAGATGCGATATGTCTTCCGTCCGGGAATACAGCCACATCCTTTGGATAAGCGCCGCTGATAGGCAGACAGCATAACATGGACAAAAGTCCTGTTTCTTCATCCCTCTTGTATACACTGATGGTATTTTCCCCTGCATTGGTGCAGTATATGTATTTCTGGTCATTGGACATTCTCATGGCACAGGCTGCAGTCAGATTATCCGGCTTCTTGGTGGAAGTAGTGGAGATAGTCTGGATCTTCTCGATCACAGGTGCTCTGTCTCCGGTCTTATAGGTATATACATCAATGACTTTCTTTAATTCATACATCAGATAAATGTATTTTCCGTCCTTGCTGTAGCGGAAATGTCTTGGAGCAGACTCTAATTCACAGCGGATCGCATCTACCTGGACTAATTTCTGCTCTTTATCGTTAAAACGGTAAACTTTCACCTGGTCAATACCATTATCTACACTAAGAACAAAGCGGTTATCCGGCATTCTTCTGGTGCAGGTCACATGTGGGCGGAAATTACGCTCTGCCACGCTGCCGTAGCCTCTGTCAAATACGCCGTCTACGATCTTTCCCACAGAACCGTCCGGATTTAAGCTTAATACCGTGGTCTTACCGTCATGGTAGCCGGATACAAATACATACTTGTCCTCTTCGTCGGTACACAGATGGCAGCCTCTCATTCCACGGATCGGCGCACTGTTTAAACGCGCAAGACTTCCGTTTGGAAGGATGCGGAAAGATACAACACCTTCATCTGCAATGGAATAAAGGGTCTTGCCGTCGCTGGATGCAATCACATAGGAAGAATTGTCCACTTCGATCTCACAACGCTCTTTAAACATTCCATTTTCTACATCTACATCAAACACGGTAATTCCCTTTGCTTTTCCTGTATAGGAATAGGAACCCACATATGCCATATACTTACCGCTCATACAGCTTACCTCCCTGGATTTTGTCTGTGTTTTTCTACTCACGGGCACGCTCTGGCGTGCTCTGCTGTCTGCTGTTGCAGACGGTTCCGTTCGCGCTTATTTTTCCATGCGTTCATCATACCATAACTTTGTCTATTTGTTAACCATTAAGTTTCATAAAAGGTATTGACACTCTTCTCATTTAAGGTATAATGGAACTCGACTTTGTTTAATAATACTAAACTTTTTGCTTATTTTTACATTCAGTTAGTATTTGTAAACTTTATGTATGATACAGGGATAAAAGTTGAAACAGGAGGATATCATGGATATCGGCAACAAACTGAAAGAACTGCGTGTTTTAAAGGGGCTGACCCAGGAGGAACTGGCAGACCGTTCCGAGCTTTCCAAGGGCTTTATCTCCCAGTTGGAGCGCAATCTAACCTCCCCCTCCATCACTACCCTTATGGATATTCTGCAGTGCCTTGGCACCAGTATCGGAGAGTTCTTCAATGAAGCTCCTGATGAACAGATCGTATTCGGAAAACAGGACTATTTTGTAAAAGAAGACACCGAATATAAAAATGAGATCAAATGGATCATTCCCAATGCCCAGAAAAATACCATGGAGCCCATCTACCTGACTTTGCAGGCCGGAGGTTCTACCTGTCCGGATACACCTCATGAGGGGGAAGAATTCGGTTATATCCTTCAGGGAATCATATCCATTCATTTAGGAAATAAGACTTATAAAGCAAAAAAAGGAGAATCCTTTTATTATACCGCCGATAAGACCCATTTCCTGTCCAGTAAAAACGGAGCAACGCTGATCTGGGTCAGCTCACCACCAAGCTTCTAACTATACAGAGGCAGCAATCACGCCTGCGTGGTGGATTGTTCGGGATCACCATACAGAATGTACTCGCAAAATCAAGCACAAAAAGCTTTCTAGCGTACATAAAGACGAAAAAGGAGAACTGCATACATGAGCCAGCCATTGATTGATTTACAGCACATTTCAAAAAGCTTTGACGGAGAAATGGTTCTAGACGACCTGAACCTTTCTATAAAAGAAAACAGCTTCGTGACCTTACTTGGTCCCAGCGGCTGCGGAAAATCTACTACTCTGCGTATTTTAGGCGGTTTTACCCCGCCTGATAAGGGAAACGTTATCTTTGACGGTCAGGACATTACCAAACTGCCGCCAAATAAGCGCCAGTTAAACACCGTATTCCAGAAATACGCCCTGTTCCCGCATATGACCATTGCGGAAAACATTGCTTTCGGCTTAAAGATCAAGAACAAGCCAAAAAGCTATATTGACGACAAGATCAAATATGCCTTAAAACTGGTAAATCTGTCCGGCTTTGAAAAAAGAGATGTTACCTCCCTTTCCGGCGGCCAGCAGCAGCGTATCGCCATCGCAAGAGCCATTGTAAATGAGCCGCGGGTCCTGCTCCTTGATGAGCCTTTAGGTGCTCTGGATCTGAAGCTGCGCCAGGACATGCAGTATGAGCTGATCCGTCTGAAAAATGAACTTGGCATTACCTTTATCTATGTTACCCATGACCAGGAAGAGGCACTTACCATGTCTGATACCATTGTAGTTATGAACCAGGGCTATATCCAGCAGATGGGTTCCCCTGAGCAGATCTACAATGAGCCGGAAAATGCTTTCGTTGCTGACTTTATCGGTGAAAGCAACATTGTTCCGGGACTGATGATACATGATGAGCTGGTTGAGATCTTCGGTGCTAAATTTGCCTGTGTTGACAAGGGTTTTGGAAACAATAAGCCAGTAGACGTTGTGATCCGTCCTGAGGACATCGACCTGTTAAAGCCGGAAGAAGGAACGCTTCAGGGCGTTGTTACCCACCTGATTTTCAAGGGAGTTCACTATGAAATGGAAGTAACCACTCCCGACGGTTTTGAGTGGCTGGTACACTCTACCGATATGTTCCCGGTTGGCCAGCAGGTAGGCATCCATGTGGATCCTTTCGACATTCAGATCATGAATAAGCCTGCTTCTGAAGATGAGGAGGCGATCGGAGTCAATGAATGATGAAAAGAAATCTGTGGCTATAGGCAGAGCACTGCTCTCCGGCCCTTATCTGATCTGGATGATCGGTTTTACCATTATCCCGCTTGCCCTTATTTTCTGGTACGGCATTACAAATAAAAGCGGCAGCCTGACACCGGCAAATATTACCGCTATTATGAGTCCGGATCACTGGAAAGCCTTGTGGCTGTCCCTTGGGCTGTCACTGGTGAGTACCGTCCTCTGTCTGATCCTTGCCTATCCTCTTGCCATGATTCTTCGAGGAAGAGGCAGCTCTGCCAGCGGCTTTATTGTATTTATCTTCATCCTTCCAATGTGGATGAACTTCTTACTGCGTACCATGGCATGGCAGACCTTACTTGAAAGAAATGGTGTGATCAATGGCATCTTAACCTGGCTCCACCTGCCAAAGCAGAACCTGATCAACACCCCGGCAGCCATTGTCCTTGGAATGGTATACAATTTCTTTCCTTTCATGGTACTGCCTATTTACAATGTACTTGCAAAAATTGACGACAATACCATTAATGCCGCAAAAGACTTAGGCGCCAATACTTTACAGACTTTATTTTATATCTGGCTGCCGCTTAGTCTTCCGGGTATCATCAGCGGTATTACCATGGTATTCGTGCCCTCCCTTACTACATTCGTTATCTCCGACTTATTAGGCGGAAGCAAGATCCTGCTGATCGGTAATGTGATCGAGCAGGAGTTTACAAAGGGAAATAACTGGCACCTTGGAAGCGGTCTGTCTCTGGTCTTAATGGTATTTATCCTGATCAGCATGGCTATGATCGCAAAATACGATAAAAACGGAGAAGGGACGGCATTCTGATGACAAAAGGCAAAGAACGGTTTCGGAAGTTTATTTCCGACTTTTATTTAGTGATTATCCTTATTTTCCTTTATGCCCCCATATTTACTATGATGGTCCTTTCTTTTAACCAATCAAAATCGAGGACCCACTGGGGTGGCTTTACTTTAAGCTGGTATACACAGATGTTTGAGAGCCGTGCGATCATGTATGCATTATACACCACACTCCTGGTGGCAATGATCTCCGCACTGGTGGCAACTGTCATTGGCACTGTAACAGCCATTGCTATCAGCCATATGAAACCTGTGTCCAAAAATATTTTTATGAGCATCTCCAACATTCCTATGTTAAATGCAGATATCGTAACGGGTATCGCGCTGATGCTGGCATTTATTGCTTTTGGCATTTCGCTGGGCTTTAAGACAGTTCTCATTTCCCATATCACATTTAACATTCCTTATGTTATTTTAAGTGTTATGCCCAAATTAAAGCAGACAGACCGCTCTACTTATGAGGCTGCCTTGGATCTTGGAGCATCTCCGGCTTATGCCTTTTTTGAAGTAGTTTTCCCGGACATCATGCCCGGTGTGCTTTCCGGTTTCCTGCTGGCATTTACCATGTCACTGGATGATTTCATTATCACCCACTTTACAAAGGGAGCCGGTATCAATACTCTGTCTACCCTGATCTACAGTGAAGTACGCCGCGGTATCCGTCCTTCCATGTATGCCTTAAGCACTGTTATCTTTGTGGTGGTGCTGGTGGTACTGCTTGTTGCAAATTTCCGGAAAAAGCCGGAAAAAGACTAATATCGGAAACTGGAGGATCTAAGCTATCATGAAAATGCGTACATTCTGGGCTGCTGCTGCAGCTGCTGTAGGTTCCTGCGTGGTATCGATTGCTATTTTGGGAGTTCCCGGAGCAGAAAGCGGCGGCGGTACCTTAAAAGTATATAACTGGGGTGAATATATTGACGAGGATGTTATTACCCAGTTTGAAGATGAGACCGGTATTTCCGTTATCTATGATGTTTTTGAGACCAATGAGGAAATGTACCCTGTTGTAGAAGCAGGGGGTGTTAAATACGATGTCGTATGCCCTTCTGACTACATGATCCAGAGAATGATCGACAACAATATGCTGGCAGAGCTGGATTATGATAATATTCCTAATGCAGATCAGATCGGAGATGCTTACTGGAAAATGTCCCAGGGATTTGACCCAGACAATAAGTATTCCGTTCCTTACTGCTGGGGTACTGTAGGTATTCTTTATAATAAGCAGATGTTAGAGCAGTTAGGTGTACCGGAGCCAACCAGCTGGGCTGATCTGTGGGATCCGCGGCTGGCTGATGAGATCCTGATGCAGAACAGTATCCGTGATGCATTTATGATCGCATTGAAGCAAAAAGGCTATTCTTTAAATACTGCCAACCCGGATGAACTGGCCCAGGCAAGGGATATGCTGATCGAACAGAAGCCTCTGGTACAGGCCTATGTTATCGACCAGGTAAGAGATAAGATGATCAACGGCGAAGCGGCTGAAGGCGTGATCTATTCCGGCGAGATGCTTTACATCCAGGAACAGATCGAGGAACTGGGGCTGGATTATGACCTGGAATATGTAGTTCCAAAAGAAGGAACCACTCTCTGGATCGACTCCTGGGTTATTCCGAAAAATGCGGAAAATAAAGAGGCGGCTGAAAAATGGATCAATTTCTTGTGCCGTCCGGACATTGCAAAGAAGAATTTCGATTACATTACTTATTCTACTCCGAATACAGGCGCTTATGCGCTTTCTGATGAGGAATTACAGAATAATGCCGCTCTGTTCCCGGATATGGATTCTCCTGCTATGAAAAACAGCGAGATCCTACGCTATCTTGGCGATGATACAGACAATATTTATAATGAAATGTGGAAAGAGGTTAAAGCTCAGTAAATATTCATGCCAATTTTTATTTTTCAGGGAATTTTATCAATAAGGATTTATTGCGATTTCCGTTACTTGTAAATATGATTTTTCTATGATAAAATCATTGTAATTGATGGAGCGTGTCTGAAAATTTTTGTCACGATTTTCAGATGCGCTCTACGGCTACTTTGAGTTAGAATGAAAGGGCGTGTTGTTGTGAAAATACAGGAATCTGCTGAAAATTATCTGGAGACTATACATATGCTCAGCAAGCATAAACCCTATGTGCGTTCCATTGATATTGCAAATGAATTGAGCTTTTCCAAACCAAGTGTCAGCGTTGCCATGAAAAATCTTCGTGAAAATGGCTATATCCACATGGATGACCAGGGTCACATTACTTTGACCCAGACCGGTCAGGATATTGCTGATAGGATGTATGAGCGTCATATTATGCTGTCTAACTGGCTGATCTACCTGGGCGTAGATGAGAAGACAGCTGTGGAAGATGCCTGCAAGATCGAGCATGTACTCAGTTCCCAGAGTTTCCAGGCTATTAAGAAACATATTACCCAGGGAAATGAACTTCCTGCTGATATGAAGGAAGAGGAATAATGAAATTTTGGTTATGAAAGAGGAATTGTTATGTTAAAGGATCTTGTGAAGAAATGTCGTTCTTACCGCCGTTTTTTTCAGGAGGTTTCTATTCCTTATGAGGACCTGAAGGATATGGTGGATGCAGCCCGTCTGACCGGCTGTACGAAGAATTGTCAGGGACTTAAATTTAAACTGATCTATACTGCTGAGGAATGTGAAAAAGTATTTCCGTTTTTGTTATGGGCCGGTGCATTAAAGGACTGGGATGGGCCCATAGAGGGTGAACGTCCCAGTGCTTATGTACTGGTGCTTGAGGATCTTTCTATTGGGAAGAACCTGATGTGGGATGAGGGAATTGTTTCTCAGACGCTCATGCTTTCTGCTGTAGAAAAGGGATATGGCGGCTGTATGATCGGAAGCTGTAAGCGGGCTGAAATTTTAGAGGCTGTTGGACTTGATCCAGAGCGTTATGGACTGGCGCTGGTGCTGGCTCTTGGTAAGCCGAAGGAAGAGGTGCATATTGTGCCGGTTGGGGAAGATGACAGCACTGCTTATTACAGGGATGGGAAGCAGGTGCATTATGTGCCGAAAAGAGCACTTGAGGATATTCTGGTTTAGAAAGATGGACATTAAGGCGGTCACTAGGAATGTGGCCGCCTTTTTTTCGTGAAAGAAACGGGCTTACATTTCACTTATCATTGTCCGCTTGCTTTCGACATGCACCTGTTCGCCTGCATCGGACTACGTCCGCTGCATTCGGACAGCTGCGCTCAAGATGTGGACAATCGATAAGTGAAATGACGCCCTGTATACAGAGCCCTTTAGGAACATATATATTCTCAATCCATGGTGTTTTGGATAATACTTAATAGTGTTTCCAGCATTGCTCCTTCATTAAGGCTGATGGAGTATGAATAATCCTTTGTATGCCAGGTTGCCAGATAATATAGATTTTTATTACCTTTTACAGTAACGTTTATTTCGTTTATAGTTATATCTGAAACCTGATTATACTGGTTATAGTCGCCGGAGATGTCGTCTGTTCCCCTGGTTTTTCTATAAGTTAGGGAATTATCCGTTCCCTCATAGATTATCTGGGCAAATTCGTTCCAGCACCAGGTGTAGGATGTGGATGTAACCTGGAATGGAATGGACGATTCGGAGATGTCTTTTACAGCGAACCCGGCTTTCTGGGTCAGTTCTGTAAGGGACTTGCATTCTTCCATACCGTATCCGCCTCCCACCATTTCCTGATCAGGAGCAGGCTGCGATGGGAGCAATGTGTTTTTCATCATGGTTCCGCCGATGAGCAGGAGTGCGATGCAGGCGGCAACGGATGCCATTTTCCGCAAATGCCGGAATGTGACCACTTTATGTGGAGTATCGGATACTTGCCTGGATACATGATTCAGTATTCGACTGCGCATTTCATCGGTAACTTCTATTTTTTCCATGATCTCATGATAGGATCTACTCAAAATCATACGCCTCCTTTAATACTGTTTTTAGTGCCTCTCTGCCACGTTTTAAGTCGGACCGAACGCTGCTTTCGTTGCGGCTTAGGATTTTACTAATCTCTTTGGCAGAATAACCTTCCTGATAATAGAGATGGATCACTTCTCTGTATTTATCCGGCAACGCTTTTACTGCTTCCCATACAAAGGACAGATCTTCTCTTTCTTCTGCCACCAGTGTTTCTTCCAGTTCGTCTGTTTCCCGAATCCTGTTATAATCTATTTTATTTTTGCTTAAATTGGCTGCTACATGAAGAAGCCATGCTTTTTTATGACTTTCCGTTAGGAACACAGGGGCAGACTGCATATATTTTATAAGAGTATCCTGTAAAATATCCTCTGCATCACTCATGTTATGGAGGTAGGAATATGCAAGCCGCAGGATTGTGTTTCCATAAGTGTCTAATATTTTTTCTATAGATGATACGTTTTGTAAGTCTGCTGCAGGTGCATTTTCTGCTTTTACTGCTTTTGCCGCCTTTATTGGCCGTATAGCTGCAAACAGATATGCAATACCAACAAGTATATCATCTACTAATGTCTGCCATTTAAGTCTGTTGCTTATTTCCGGAAAAATGCTGATGCTGTTGATGTTATTAATGCTGTTCATCATTTAATCCTTTATCCTCTATCCCCATCACTTTATCTGCTGGATAATATTTTCCATTTCACTCTCACTGATCCCCGGAGTGCTTACAGAATAAGTATAGCCTGCATCTGTCCATGTTGCCAGCATAACTTTTCCATCATTGCCCTGTTCTGTTACCTGATATCCGGCTATATCCAACTGTGTTTTTTCATCATATTTGTTGTAATCCCCGCTGATATCATTGGAACCAACGCCTTTGCGAACAAGGATCTCCTTATCTGACTGGCCATCTTTCTGGTAAAATACCTGAATGATCTCTTTATCCAGAGTCTGGATCATGGTCTGCGTATAACCATCGATTGTTTCTGGCACTGTAATAGAAAATCCCGCATTGTCCTGTGCTTCCTTCAGTGTTTTTTGATCTGCCCAGGGATTTGCCATACCTGCTATTTCACCAACCGGTTCCTGTTCTTCTACTGTTTTGGTTTCTGTTGCTGCTTTTGCTATCTCTGTCGTTACCGGTTCTTTTGCTCCACATGCTGTCATTGAAGTCATTGTTGCTGCACACATTAAAACGAACATTAATTTTCTCATTTTTATAAGTCCTTTCCTATCTATAAAATATCAGGCTTTATTGCCTCTCTACTCTATATACAGTTAAGTCTTTTATAATGTTGCAGAATTTTTCATTTTTTTATACATACAAAAAACTCCTGTAAAGGACACTAACCATTCCTTACAGGAGTCTTATTATATTCTCTGCGAAAGCCAGTGGACAATGATAATGAGATGCATGGCCGTTTCTTTCACAACTCTTTAAGCCCGCAGTGCCCTCATGGCATTCAAAATTGCGATCACCGAAACCCCCACATCCGCAAACACCGCTTCCCACATATTCGCCGCACCAAAGGCGCCCATAGCCAATACTACAAACTTAACCCCCAGTGCAAACACAATATTCTGCATAACGATCCTCATGGTCTTTCTGGAGATTTTTACAATATCTGCGATTTTTCCGGGATCATCATCCATAAGCACCACATCTGCAGCCTCGATCGCCGCATCCGATCCCATACTTCCCATAGCGATCCCTACATCTGCTCTGGAAAGCACCGGTGCATCATTAATACCATCACCGACAAACGCCAGCTTTCTGCTACCCGAAAGTGATTTCAACAACGTTTCCACTGCATCCACCTTATCACCCGGAAGCAGCTGGGCATGAACCTCATCCAGTCCGATTTCCTTCGCTACTGCTTCAGCCACATTGACCTTGTCACCGGTCAGCATCACAGTCTTAGAAACCCCCGCCCGCTTCAGGTTTTGGATGGCATCCTTCACACCAGCCTTAATACCATCCGCAATAACGATAGATCCCAGAAATCTGCCATCTTCTGCCACATACACAATCGTACCGACAGAAGTACACTCCGTATAAGAAATCCCTTCTCTATCCAGCAGCTTCTCATTACCAGCCAGAACCGTCTTCCCATCAATCTGAACCTTCACTCCATAACCAGAGATCTCCTGTGCATCACTGACTCGACTCTGATCCAGTTTCTTACCCCAGGCTTCCCTGATAGACTTTGAGATCGGATGATCCGAATAACTTTCAGCCAATGCAGCCAGTTCCAGAACTGCATCCTGCTTTTCATTTCTGGTTTCTGCACTATTTTCAGCATTCGTGCCATTTTCAATCTCATTATCACCTGCACTATAGATCTTTGCCACCTTAAACTCGCCCTTAGTCAGCGTACCTGTCTTATCAAAGACCACCGTGTGAAGCTTTGACATCGTCTCCAGATAGTTACTGCCCTTTACCAGAACGCCTTTCTTAGAAGCCGCACCGATACCGGAGAAGAAACTCATCGGAACGGAAATAACCAGTGCACAAGGACAGGAGATAACCAGAAATGTACATGCCCTGCGTACCCATTCAGCCCATGACTGACCTAAAAACAGAGGCGGGATCACTGCCAGCACAACGGCGCCAATTACCACTGCCGGAGTATAATACCTTGCAAACCGGGTAATAAAATTCTCCACATGCGCTTTTTTACTGCTGGCATTCTCCACCAGTTCCAGTATCTTAGCTACTGTAGAATTATCAAACTCCCTGGTAACTTCTGCTCTCAAAAGCCCATTTCCATTGACACAGCCGCTTACCAGATCGTCCCCTTCCTTCACTCTCCTTGGAACAGACTCACCGGTCAGTGCAGAAGTATCCACTAAAGACTCGCCAAAAACAACTTTACCATCCAGCGGGATCTTCTCACCGGGCTTGATCACTATAATATCGCCAACTTCCACATCATCCGGGTCCACCTGCTGTAACTGTCCGTCTTCCTCAATATTGGCATATTCCGGGCAGATATCCATCAGCACTGTAATAGATTGACGGGAACGGTTTACCGCATAACTCTGAAACAGCTCACCAATCTGATAAAACAGCATAACTGCCACGGCCTCAGAATATTCATTCACTCCAAAAGCCCCGATTGTCGCTACTGCCATCAGGAAATTCTCATCAAAAACCTGACCGTTTTTAATATTCCTCACTGCCTTATAAAGAATATCCCAACCGATCACAAAATAAGGGATGAGATATAAAAACAGCAGCTTCCAGCCTTCAAACACAGCAGGAACCAGTTTCATATGATCTGCTGCCACCAGTGCCACATACAGCACTGCCGTCACCAGAATACGTGTGAGCATATTTTTCTGTTTCTTTGTCATGGCTATCTCCTTATGCCGCAGATCAATTACATAACGATCTTACAATCCGGCTCTACCTTTTTGCAAATTTCCGCTGCCTCTTTTAAAATTTCATCAAAGCGGGCATCATCAGCATCCAGAGTCAGTTTCTGCATCATAAAGCTGACCGTTGCATCATTTACACCGTCAATTTTCTTAATAGCATCCTCCATCTTTGCAGCACAGTTAGCACAGTCCAGATCGATCAGTTTAAATTTCTTCTTCATAGTTTTATTCCTCCTGATATAAAATAGCTTTTTAATCGTTTTTAATTACTCCTGAATATGTTCCATTCCCTGACTGATGATCGTCTTCACATGACTATCTGCAAGGGAATAAAAAACGGATTTTCCGTCCCTTCGGTTCTTCACCAGACGGTTCTGCTTCAAGATACGCAGCTGATGAGAAATCGCTGACTGTGTCATATTAAGCAGCTGTGCGATATCACAAACACACATTTCAGCCTCAAACAGCACATACAATATCTTGATCCTGGTAGAATCCCCGAATACCTTAAAAACCTCAGCCAGATCATACAGTTGGTCTTCATCCGGCATCTGGTCCGTCACTGCCTTTACCACGTCCTCATGGATCTGAAACGCTTCGCAGTGCTCTACGTCATTTAATGCCATAGGCGATACTCCTTTCTTTTAATGTAAGATTCCGAGAAAACATCCATTTCAAAAATCATTCATATGAGCAATTGTTCATATGTTTATATCTGCATTATAATGCATCTGCTATAAAAGTCAATCATTTTTTACAAAAAGGCAAAAAAATGTGCGTTCCCCGTTATCAGCAGGGAACCGCACAAAACATTCAAAACCTACTTAAATTTCTTTTTATTCTCTGCAAACTCAGCCTTTACTTCATCCATCAAGCCCGGCTTCGTGATCAGATCCATAGACGCACCTGCAATAGACTTGGCACCATAGATAATGCAGTCTCTTGCAGCCTGTGTTTTTCCGGCATCCACAAACTCCTGGGAATGTGAGGTGGTTCCTTCCGGCACGAATGCTACACGGATACAGGAACCCGGTATTTCATACATGACATTTCCAAAATCGGTAGATCCTGTCTTTTCTCTTGGCGGTGCCAGCCTTGGAGCACCCGCCAGCTTTGCATTTTCCATAAGAAGCTCATTCAACTTATAAACCGGGATCTTATTATAAAAATCACTGGTCTGCTCCAGCTCATAATCAACGCCTGCGATCAATGCAGCGCCTTTGATAATATCCTTAAAACGGCTTACAACATCTTTTAACTCTTCCTTAGAGAAGGAACGCAAAGAGAATTTGCCTACTGCCTTTACAGGCACGACATTGGCCGGTCCCGGAAGTTCACCTACTGTGTAATGCATACGCACATCATCCGGCACATGTTCTCTTAAAAATTCGATTCCATTAAAAGCAACTAAAAGAGCATCAAAAGCACTGCGTCCTTTCTCCGGTGCCAGAGCTGCGTGAGCACGTTTTCCATGGAATGTTACCTTAAAGGACTGGTCTGCCAGACACTTTACATCGGTACATGTAGTGGGATTTCCATGCATCATAAAAGCCACATCCAACTCATGGAAACAGCCATTTTTAATCATGTCACACTTGGAACCAAGGGTTTCCTCTGCCGGTGTACCATAAACCACCAGCGTAAACGGTTCTTCCCCCGCAC
>CAVFER010000052.1:0-18258 GCA_963621525.1 bacterium
CCTGAGCTTTAGCTTAGGGTATATAAGTTCAATTATCATCATGCCAATGCACTAGTGTATTATCTTAAGATGGTCACATACTAAGAACGTAACAAACAACAAGCTCTTAAAAACAAAAGAGCACTTTCCAAACGTACCTGAAGCAAAGGAAGCCTTGGACCGATTTAAAATGGAGGTAGCCAATGAACTGGGAGTACCTTTAAGCAACGGCTATAACGGCAACCTTACCTCTGCGCAGAACGGTTCTGCAGGCGGCTATATGGTCAAAAAAATGATCGAGAACCAGGAACGCCAGATGGCAGGTAAGTAAAACTCCTTAGTGCTAAGAAAAGATCACCCCAGGCAGAATCCCTTCTGTCCGGGGTGGTTTTATCCCTGGTCTTTTCAGGCCTGAGGACCATACATTTTTAAAATTTCAATCTTTGTTTCCCCTGTATTTACAATAGAATACACCTCATCTCCGGCAGGTACAAAAAACTGAGAATTTCTTCCAATCGGATACTCTTTTGTCTCTGTCTTTAAAACGCCATTACCATATAAAATATAGAGGCAGGAAAATACTTCTTCCTTAAATTCCTTTGTTTCTCCCCTCTCAACTGTATACTGTTCCATTTGAAAACAAGGCGTACTGTCATATCCCACCAGACATTGTCCGCCATTTTTTAAAGGCTGTTCTTTAATACAGGCATCTTCCCTTGTAGCAACTTCACCTGCTCCTGCATAGTGGAAACATTCAAACATTTTTTCAAATCCCAGTCCCTGATGGCACATGCTGTCATCAATGGTATAGCCAGACGGTGTCACTTTTTCCACACGGATGGTATAATCTGTAGGCTCCTGGATCTCGATCAGAGTACAGCCTGCTCCAATGGCATGAGGAACGCCTCCTTTTACCAGATAGGTTTCTCCCGGTTTTACTTCCAGGCAGTTCATCAGTCCTAACATCCGATCGTAATCCTGCTCAAAAAAGCATTCTTCCCACTCTTTTCTGGTGATCCCCTCTTTAAATCCCAGATAAAGGCATGGCTTTTCCTCGCAGTCTTCTCTTGCGTTTAAAATATGCCAGCACTCTGTTTTTCCAAACGGGCTTCCAAAAAGCCGTTTTGCTGTTTCCTGGTCCGGATGCACCTGTACTGTAAGACGTTCTTTACTGTCGATCATTTTAATAAGAACGCCAGGCGTGTTTCCCCAGGTTTCTACATGCTTTTTTCCCAGTATTCCTTCCGGATCAGAATCTATGTATTCTTTTAATGTTTTTCCATCGTATTCTCCCCCTGCTATTTTGCAAAGGCCTTCCACGATTTCTTCACGGCCTGCATTAAAGGCTTTTGTTACAGAATACATCCATTCTTCTGGGAAATGACTGTCCCCGGCCTTTTCATCTCCATGGATTTTTCCGATCTCTCTTCCCCCAAGATAGGTTCTCCACACTCTTTCACCTAACACGCAAACAGGTTCTCTTTTCATAGCATCTTCCTCCTTACAGATTCAGCTTCTCATACCGGTCTCCCAGATAGGAATCTACCTGGCGCTTTAATTCCAGATGTTCTTCCTTTTCCAGTTCCGGGTCATCATCCAGTATCTCATTGACTTCTTCGGAAACCTGTTTTAACAGATTGGCGTCTGTAAATACATCGCCGATGCGGAATTCAAGGTCACCGCTCTGGCGCACCCCGAAAATATCTCCCGGTCCACGAAGTTTCAGATCTTCTGAAGCAATATAAAAGCCATCATTGGAGCGGTTTAAGATATCCAGCCGCTCCATGGTATCTTTTCCGCCGGAACCATTGACCATGATACAATAAGATTGGTGACTGCCTCTGCCTACACGGCCTCTCAACTGGTGCAGCTGGGCCAGACCAAAGCGCTCTGCGTTTTCAATCATCATTACTGTAGCGTTTGGCACGTTCACACCAACCTCAATAACCGTAGTGGACACAAGGACCTGTATCTCACCTGCGGCAAACCGTTCCATGATCTTGTTTTTCTCTTTTGCTTTCATTTTTCCATGAAGATACTCAACGTTAATGGTCTCCGGCAATGCATCCCTCAGTGTTTTTGAATAATCCAGGACATTTTCTCCTTCGATCATCTCACTGGCTTCTACCATAGGGCAGATCACATATGCCTGACGGCCTGCTTCTACCTGCTTTTCTATAAAAGCATATGCTTTTGGCCGGTAACTGGTATCTACCACACAGTTTTTGATCACCTGGCGGCCTGCCGGGAGCTCATCGATCACAGAAATATCCAGATCCCCATACAAAATGATAGCCAGCGTACGTGGGATAGGGGTTGCACTCATAACCAGCACATGGGGCGTTTCCCCCTTTTCACTTAAAAGTTCTCTCTGGCCAACACCAAACCGATGCTGCTCATCGGTGATCACCAGAGCCAGTTTATCATAGACTACCTTTTCCTGGATCAGCGCATGGGTACCGATAATAATATCTGCCTCATGGGAAGCTGTTTTTCCATAAGCGATCCGCTTTTCTTTCGCTGTCATGGAACCTGTGATCAGTACCACTTTTTTATCAATGCCGCAGCTTTCAAACATCTTCGTAATGGACTCAAAATGCTGTCTTGCCAGCACTTCCGTAGGCACCATCAGCGCGCCCTGATATCCATTTTCTGCTGCTGCAAGAAGTGCCAGAATGGCAATGACCGTCTTACCGGAACCTACATCTCCCTGGACCAGACGGTTCATCACGCAGCCTTTTTGAAAATCTGAAAATACTTCCTGCAGGGTACGTTCCTGAGCAGAGGTCAGGGCATAAGGCAGTGATTCCTTTAAACGCCTTGTCTCTTCTCCCGGCTGGATCACAAACTCTGTTTTCTTTCCTTCCCTGCTCTCCTTTAACCGGCGCACGCCTACTAAGAACATGAAAAACTCGTCAAATACAAGGCGTTTTCTGGCAAAAAGCAGCTCTTTCTGGTCTCTTGGAAAATGGATATGTTCTAAAGCATAATTAATCTCTGCCAGTTCATATTTTCTGCGTAAAAAAGCAGGCATATACTCCCGCTTCATCTGCCTGTTTTCCAACGCCTGTTTTTCTGCTTTAACAATGGTCTTATTGCTTAATCCTCTTGTCTGACCATACACCGGCTGCATGGAATCAACTACATTCTCGTAAGCCTCTTCTGTAAATACCTCCGGCTGTTCCATCATCAGACGGCCCCGTTTTTTTACCACTTTTCCCCGGAATACATAGATCTGGCCGCTTTTAATATTAGCCCGCATATAAGGCATGTTATACCAGGCTAACTGCAGCACGCCGGTCATATCCCGTACATAGGCAGAGACCATCTGGATCTTTCCTGTACGCAGAAGATCCGGCGGCTTTGGAAGGGCGGCTACCACACTCATGACCATCTGCTCTTTTAACTGTCCTATGGTGACAGGAGACTCATAGGTGTCATACGCTCTTGGATAATAGGAAAGAAGGTCATCAATTGTGATGACCCCCAGTTTTTCAAATAATTTTCCGGTTTTCTCTCCGATTCCCTTAAGGGAACTTACAGCTTCACCGTTGCTCATTTCTTTGCCTGCTCCAGTGCATTTAAACCTAATTTAATTGCGCCCATAATGCCCTGGTCGTCATGAAGACTTGCAGGAACAATATAATGATCCATATCCTGCAGTTCTTTGGTGTTAATATAACCTGCTACCATTTCCTTTACTTTCTCACGGATTAATGGGAACAGCTGCTCCTGATGCATAACACCGCCGCCTAAAATAATCTTCTGCGGAGAAAGAATCATAATATAATCTGTAAGAGCCTGTGCAATGTAATAACTTTCCATCTCCCAGACTTTCTCATCATTCTTTAATTCAATGGCTTTCTTTCCCCATCTTGCTTCAATAGATGGGCCGCTTGCCAATCCCTCAAAGCAGTTTTCATGGTTCGGGCAGATGCAGCCATTCTTATCTTCCGAATGACGGTTTAACAGGATATGTCCGCCTTCCGGATGAAGCATGCCATGGAGAAGTTCTCCATTTACCCATACACCTACGCCAACGCCGGTTCCGATCGTGATATAGATCACGCTGTCCAGCCCCTTAGCACAACCATAAGTCACTTCTCCCAGACAAGAACCATTTACGTCTGTATCAATCCCCATTGGAACATCCAGTTCTTTTTTCAGTCCGCCAAGAAGATCCTTATTTCTCCATGCCAGCTTTGGTGTTTCCAAGATATAACCGTAATTGTCTGCCTTCGGATCTACTCCCACCGGTCCAAATGCAGCAACTCCCAGCGCTTCAATCCCCTTACCTTTGAAGTACGCTGTAATCTTTGGGATGGTCTCTTCCGGTGTGGTAGTCGGAATAGAGATCTGTTCCATAATGGTTCCGTCTTCATTTCCCAGTGCACAGACCATTTTTGTGCCGCCTGCTTCCAATGCTCCTATTAACATATTTTTTCTCCCCTTGCTTATATTTAATGCGTGCAGTTATCTTACTTCCTTCTTCTTCCTACAAAGCGAAGAATGTAAACAAACAGGTTGATAAAATCAAGATAGAGCTGCAATGCTGCAAAAATAGAGGATTTTGCAGCCATCTCAGGCACATTGCCATAGTAGCTGTATAATGCCTGAATCTTCTTTGCGTCATAAGCAGTAACAATCAGGAAAACGAAAATACCAATGGCGCATACAACTGTCTCATAAGCAGACAGGTCAATAAACATAGCTAACAGCCAGAAACCTGCTAAAAAGATCAGTCCGGCCGTCATAAACGGACGCAGCGCAGAGAAATTGATATTTCCCAAATATCCGATCAGCGCCATAATACCGAAAAATGCTGCAGTAATGGCAAATGCTATCCATAAGGATAATACATCAAATACAAGGAAATATACACTGAATACAATACCATTTACAGCTGCATACAACAAAAACATAGTCCTTGCCATTTCAACTGTCATCTGGTTGATTCGTGAAGACAGATACACTACAATGCCGATCTCTGCAATAAATAAGATATAGTACCATCCAGGTACCTGGCTTACATAGTACAGTCCGTTTGTCATATACATTCCAACCGCTACGCCAAAGGTAATAAGAAGACCGATAAACATCCATCCAAAAGTCTTTGCAGTATATCTGCCAAGACTTTCCCCACAAGATTGTTCTCTATACCCCTGCTCCATTCTGAAATCTTCGTTCATAGTTTTGTTCTCCTTTTACTCAGCAGAGATCATGTAATAGTAGATTGGCTGTCCGCCGTACTGAAGCTCTAATTCCTTATCCGGGAATTCTTTTTCTGCTTCTTCTCTTAACTTCCGAGCATCTTCTTCTTTTACATCGCAGCCATAGTAGATGGTTACCAGTTCGCTGTCTTCATCTAACATTGCCTTTAAGGCTGCTTTTGCTGCTTCTTCCGGTGAATGTGCTACTGCTAACATACCCTTGTCACCAATTGCCATGATATCGCCTTTTTCAATATCCATCCCGTCAATATTGGTGGTACGCACTGCATAGGTGATCTGAGCTGTCTTTACGCGTTCCATCTCTGCAGTCATATTTTCCAGGTTCTCCTGAGATGTAAGATCCGGCATAAAGTTTACAAGAGCGGTAATGCCCTGAGGAACCGTCTTTGACGGGATAACGATAATCTCCTTATCCTCAGTCAGATCTCTTGCCTGGTTTGCAGCTAAGATAATGTTCTTATTATTAGGAAGGATAAAGATATGGTCTGCATTAACATGTGCAATGGCGTTTAACATATCTTCTGTACTTGGATTCATGGTCTGGCCGCCTTCGATGAGGTAATCAGCGCCAATGCCTTTAAAAATCTCGCTTAAGCCATCACCACAGGATACTGCAATAAAGCCGTATTCCTTGCGCTCTGCAGGTTCTTCTTTTACTTCTACCTGCTTTACAGCATCAGCCTGAGCTTGTTCTTTTGCAAGTCTCTCAGAATCCTGAATCACCCGCTCTTCATGCTCCTCGCGCATGTTGTCGATCTTCATACGGGATAAAGAGCCATAGGTCAGTCCCTTTTCAAAAGCAAGTCCCGGATGATTGGTGTGTACATGGATCTTAACGATCTCATCATCAGAAACTACAACTAAAGAATCACCGATAGAGCCTAAGTATTTCTTCAGTTCTGCCTCATCTTCATCTGTGTATTTCTTCTCTAATTTAATAATGAACTCTGTGCAGTATCCAAATTTGATATCAGCAGTATCGATATCGGTTCTTGCTGCTCCATTTCCGGTCTTTACCGTTTTTTCAGCCGGTGCAGCTGCCGAAGCTGTTGTTCCATCTATTGTAAAGTCAGTTACTTTTCCGGTAAGACCGTCAAATGCCCCCTTGATCACCTGCATAAGCCCCTGTCCGCCGGAGTCTACAACACCAGCCTGCTTTAATACGGGAAGCATTTCCGGTGTAAGGTTCAAAACTCTGTCGCCTTCTTCGATCACAGCCTTTGCGAAGACTTCGATATCATCTGTCTCCACTGCCATCTCTAAAGCCTTGTCTGCCATTCCCTTGGCAACTGTCAGAATGGTTCCTTCTTTTGGCTTCATAACGGCCTTGTAGGCAGTTTCTGTACCGCGTACCATAGCGTTTGCCAGTGTAGTGGCATCAATCTCACCTACTGTCTTGATCTCTTTTGTAAATCCTCTTAACAGCTGAGATAAGATAACACCGGAATTTCCTCTCGCACCTCTTAAAGAACCGGAAGAAATGGCTTTGGCAAGCTGTTCCATAGAAGGATCCTTAAGCGCTGCCACCTCTTTTGCTGCTGCCATAATAGTAAGGGTCATATTGGTTCCTGTATCTCCGTCCGGAACAGGGAATACATTTAACTCATTGATCCATTCTTTCTTATCTGAAAGGCCTTTTGCTCCTGCCAGAAAAGCATTTTTTACCATCTCGGCATTAATCGTATTTATACCCACGGGTAACTTCCTCCTAATCAATCACTCTGACACCTTCCACGAAGATATTGATTTTTTCTACCTCCATGCCAGTGAATTCTTCTACTCTGTATTTCACGCTTTCAATTAAGTTGTCAGATACGGCTGATATGCTGACTCCATAGGATACAATCACATGAAAATCAATAGATATTTTATTTTCTTTAATTTCTACATTAATGCCGTGTGTCAGACTTTCTCGTTTCAAAAGCTTTACAAGTCCGTCCTTCATGCTTACAGCTGCCATACCGACAATACCGAAACACTCCACTGCAACGGTTCCTGCATATAAAGCGATCACATCTGGGTTAATCTGGATCTCGCCCATTTTATTGCTGATTCTTCCCTTCATATACGCGCCTCCTATCTTTTTCTAGAGACAGTATACACTATTTCACCAAAAAAAGAAATAAATTTTTATTTTTTCGCTTGCAAAATTTCATGGTTTCTGGTATTATACCATTGTTGTGGATTTTTCTACTATGAAATCCAAGTAACGTTTAAGGAGGTGCAATAGTATGGCTAAGTGTGCAATCTGTGAAAAGGCAGCTCATTTCGGTATCAAAGTGAGCCATTCCCATAGAAGGTCCAACAAGATGTGGAAAGCAAACGTAAAATCTGTTAAGGTTAAAGTAAACGGCGGAACCCAGAGAATGTACGTATGTACTTCCTGCTTACGTTCTGGCCTTGTAGAAAGAGCTTAATTTAAGACAGAGCATAAAAAATCTCGGCAACTTTGGTTGTCGAGATTTTTTGGCGTTATGAAAATCAGCTGGTAACTAAAAGTACTTATATCAGGCCTTTTTTCCATCGTAAGAAGCAGCTGTTTCTTTTGCGATGGCGGCCGTTTCTTCTGATACTGTCGGCTTTCCGCCTAAAAAGCGGTTAATAAGATCCGGAGCCATATCGATCACCTTGGTTACTGCATCCTGATTCTTCACATTGATCAGTTTGGTCACGCCATTCTGGATAATGAGAACAGCACTTGGGCTCATTTTCGCACTCATTCCGCCGCAACCTTTATCTTTCTGTTTGGAACCTTCTGCAAAAGCTCCTGCTGCCATACCGCAGGTCACATCGATTAGCGGTATAATAATGGTGTCTCCCGTCTGGACCGGCTCACCCACTACCGTCTTTGTAGTAACAAACTGATCCATTCCTTTAAATAATGATTCAATTGTAGATGTAAAATGATTCTCTGCCATAATATACCTCTTATTCATCTGAACTGTTATCCCGGTCTAAAAAGCCCCGTATCATTTTCCACGTATGTTTATGACGGTAGATTCCCCAGAACAACCATAATAAATAGGAAACTCTCACACGGCCCCTGTAGTCAAACTCTGCCTCCAGACACTTTTCATCAAATACCGGCTGCAATATAAGCCGCTTATAAAAGAAAGGATACAGAAAACTTACTCCCGCCAGGATCTGACCTGTATAGTAAGGTTCTTCCAGTCCGAAGGTAACGCTTCCTTTTCCTTTGCAAGGCCACATATGGACAAAAAGCTTTTTTAACTGTTTAAAAAGAAGCTGAAATGATTCCTGGTTTTTCTCATCCTCCAGCCATGCTTTCTTTTCGTCTGTAAAGGCTTTTATACCTTTTAGCTTATCACAAAAATCAAGAAAAGAAAACTTAAGTTTTTGAAAGAGTGTCTTCAAGCGGGCCCACATTACTTTTATGCGGGCGACAGGTTCGTGAGTTTTTTTCTCGTCGTTTACTTTTGAAATTTCGTCATTTACTGATCTGTGAGTTTTTTTCTCGTCTTTTGACGCAGAACTTCTCAGTTCTGCCGCTTCCACCAGTTCTCTTTTCTCCAAGGTTTCTTTTTGCTCTGGCTCCTCTGGCTTTTCCGGTTCTTCTGCTTTCCTGACCGTTTCTTCCCTGTTTTCTTTTCTATCCGTCTCTGCCTTATCCACAGGATTCAGAGTCACCGCTTTTTCTGCAGTCTCCGTAACAGTTTTTTCTGCCATTTCTTCTGCAGTTTCTTCTGCTTCTTCTATCTTTTTGGCATCCTCATCTCCCATAGTCCAAAGCTTAAACCACAGTGCCCTCAGGGAACCCGACAGTCCTTTTCCCATTTCATAGGCGCCTTTAAAGGAGATCAGTGACAACAGCCAGCTAACTTTTACACTGGCCCATTTTTCTCCTTTCCACCTTCCCTGGAGCTGGTACCGCACAGGAACAAAGAGAACTGTAAACAGAACCAGAAGCAGAAATCCCAGTATGACCAGTAAAAGGATACCCAGTATTTTTAATATAAGCAATACAATATGCAACTGTCCTCCCCCTTTACTTCTGGCTTTCCACCTCTGCCCTGTGGGTCTTTGGCAGACTTTCCATATAGGCTGTCCACTTAAATGCCCCTGTCTTCTGATACATGTCATCGATCATGGAACGGACCACTTCCGCCGCTTCCCCATAACCTCTGGCAATCCCCAGGATCAGGAGGTCGCGGCTTTCCCGCTCCTTTTCACGCAAAAGACCGACAGGAAGTATATCAAGTATATGATTGCTGCTTTCCGGCAAAGTAATCACATAAGTATCAGGAAGCAGACTTCCATTTCGCAGTCCTTTAAGGATGCGGCTCCTGTTCCTGGCTGCATTTTCACCTATATACATATGCTCCCACCAGCGCATAAAATCAACCTTCCATACAAAATGTTAATATTTTTCTTTACTCCATAATCGAACGGATCATACGGATACAGCCTTCTTTTTCCACTTCATCACTGCAGCATTCCAGGCTGTTTTTAATATAACTTTCCGCCTCATCCGATGATTTAAATGTAATAGGCAGTCTGGACAGACACTTGGCCATGGCAGCTCTTGTAAGTACCTTTGGAAGATCCTTCCAGGACTCCCTGATATCTGCAAACAGCTGTTCCAGCCCTTTTCGGATCATCTCTTCGTCTGCAGTTTCCTCTGAAGCCCTGTATTCTAAAGATGCAAAGGCACTTCCAGATAAAAGCAGCTCTGTCTTCCACAACACCTCTGCTACAGGAGAACCATCTTTTGCCAGATCTTCCACGGGGATCTCATTTGCCATCCACTGTTCAAAACTGCTTTCCTGTTTTCCTTCCAGTTTCGGAAGAAGATCTGCTGTTTTTTCCGGTATCTCTCTCCATTTATCCTCTTTAAACAGTTCAAGAATATCTCCCAGTATCTTTGTCATGACCTGTGTTTCTTCCAGATCCACTATAGCATGGTCTTCACATAAAAACAGTACATACAGATCATTGACCAGGTCCATTAACATTAAAATATCCCCGGTTGCTTCGTTTATCAGCTCCCCAGCTTCCTCCAGTTTAGAAGAAAGGTGGTAATATCCGGCTGCTTCCAGAGTATTAAAATCGGTCTGTAAAAACTCATTCAGGATCTGATACAGCTTTTCATAGGAATCTTCCCCATTTTCGCTTTCAGTGCCAGATATTTTCGGCCTGTTTAAAAGAGCTTCCGAGCGGAGCACATACAGCATATCATCCAGTCCCGCCTTGGGTGCTCCTTTATAAACGCTCATTCCTTCCTCAATAAGAGCAAAAAATTTGTTTTTTGTAAAACGTACCGGCAGCTGGCTGACGATCAGCTGAAAACGTTCATGAAAATCTAACGGATCATTTGTTTCTGTGAGGTATCTTATGATCTCATCTAATACAACATCTGTATCTGTCGGTTTCTTCCCTACTAACTGAGGCATAAAACGGCCTTCTGTCCGATTCATCACGTATTCATAAGCCTGAAAAATATCTGTATAGGCAGTCAGCTTTTCCATCTCCTTGATGGTATCCTGACGAAGTGTTTCCAGTTCATCTAAAGACTTCTCTTTCCTTTTTAAGAAAGAACTTAATGATCCAAAATATCTGTCATACAAAGATTGTGTTCCTTTAGCTGGTGTGCCGGCCTTTTCTGACATCATTTCATAGCAGGTATAAAAATTTAAAGTCATACGGATAAAAGAATAATGATAAGCAGCCGTAAGACGCTTTTTAATCTTTCTTATTTTCATTTTGCTTTCTCCCCATCTTTCTCCTTAACAGTCTGCTTTTAATACGCAGCGGCGCACCAGATCCAGTGCCTTCATCATAGACTGCTCCCGGATCTTGCCTCTGTTTCCTTTAAAATGATATTCTAAAACTTCTGCTTTTCCCTTTACAGCACAGGCTATGTATACAAGGCCTACTGGTTTTTCCTTACTTCCGCCTCCTGGGCCTGCAAGACCCGTAACTGCCACACACACATCGGTCTTGGCATGTTCCGCTCCGCCTAATGCCATTTCCAGAGCCGTTTCACGGCTGACTGCGCCGTAAGCTGCCAGAGTTTCCTCTTTTACGCCTAAAAGGCGAACCTTGGCCTCATTGGAATAGGTGACCATTCCCTGCATAAACGCATCCGAAACGCCGGAAACATTTACAAGGCGGGCAGCAATCATTCCACCGGTGCAAGACTCAGCCGTAGCTATGGTCAGATGCTTCTTCTGTAAAAGATCTACCACTGCCATTTCCAGAGTCACATCTTCTTCTGTGGTAAAGATGCAGTCTCCAAAACGGTTAAACAGCTCCGCCATAACAGGAGCGATCAGTGCCTCTCCTTCTTCTTTGGTAGCTGCTTTCGCTGTCAGGCGCACCTGCACCTCTGCTGTCTTTGCATAAGTAGCAATGGTAGGATTGGTCTGTTTGTCGATCAGGTCCAGGATCTTATCTTCCACCTGGCTCTCCCCATATCCACAGATTTTTACCATATGGGAAACCAGCTGGGAATTCTGTCTTTTTTCCAGATAAGGGAATACCTGTCCCTCAAATAATGGGTACAGCTCATTTGGCGGACCGGGAAGTAAAATAGCAGTTTTTCCATTTTTTTCCATAATAAGTCCGGGAGCCATACCATTAGGGTTATCCAGCACAATGGATTCGTGGGGAACTGTTGCCATTTTCCAGTTGTTCTTTGGAATCTCTTTGTAGATATTATTTTTAAAATAGGCTTCCAGGCAGGCTCTGGTATGTGGATCTTCTTCCAGTTCCATTCCCATAGCTTCTGCACATACCTCTTTTGTCAGGTCATCTTCTGTAGGCCCAAGTCCGCCAGTAACGATAATGATATCAGAGCGGTCCAGAGCTGTTTTTACTACAGACATCATTCTCTCATAATTATCGCCTACTGTTACCTGATAATACATATCAAGTCCTAATGAGGCACATTTTTCCGCCAGATATCTGGCATTACTGTTTAAAATATTTCCCATTAAAATCTCGGTTCCCACGCTGATCAGTTCTGCTGTCATGTTTTACATGCCTCCCTTTGTAAGCACCTCAATATTTTTCGCCACATAATCTACCAGTGAGATCACTGTAAGAACCACAGCAATCACCAGCATGATCATGGTCACAGTCTCTAAAGCCGGAATGTTAAAGATCATAAGGATCACTGCGATCATCTGGAAAGTCGTCTTAAACTTGCCCCAGTAGCTTGCTGCAATCACAATGCCATTGTCTGCTGCTACCAGACGGAAGCCGCTGATAATAAATTCACGGCTGATGATAATGATAACTACCCATGCAGGCAGCTGTCCTAACTGGATCAGGCAGATAAGAGCGGAGCACACTAACAGTTTATCTGCCAGTGGATCCATAAACTTTCCAAAATTGGTCACCAGATTATACTTACGGGCGATCTTTCCGTCAAAAAAATCTGTAAGGCTGGCTACAATAAAGATCACATTCGCAACAACACGCATGGTCTGGCTGCTTCCATTATCGTATAAAAGGGCAGCCACAAAAAACGGGATCAGTATCACACGCATAACAGTTAATTTATTCGGCAGATTCATGATATACCTCCCCGATCAGGTCATACTCATTGGCTCCTGTTACTTTTACTCTTACAAAATCACCGGACATCAGCATTTCATCGGCATTTACAAAAATAAGTCCGTCTACATTTGGCGCGTCCATATAGGTACGTCCCACATAAGCAGGCTCATCTGCTACCTTTCCTTCGATCATGACATCCAGGACTTTTCCCACCATATTTTCACAGTGTTCAAAGGCGATCTCCTGCTGCAGCTCCATTACATCGGCACGGCGCTCTTCTTTTACCTCTTCCGGGATCTGATCCGGATAGGAATAAGCAGGTGTATCCTCTTCTGCAGAATAGGTAAATACGCCTACACGCTCAAATTTCATCTCATCCACAAATTCCATCAGTTCTTCATGATCTTCTTTCGTTTCACCAGGGAAACCGCAGATAAAAGTAGTACGAAGAGCAATATCCGGAATCTCACGGCGAAGGGCACCAATGCGCTCCTTTAATTCCTCTTTATGAGTCCGTCTGCCCATACGTCTTAAAATACGATCGCTGGCATGCTGGATGGGAATATCCAGATAATGACATACTTTTTCTTCGGACTTGATCGCCTGGATCAGCTCATCTGTGATCTCCTCAGGATAGCAGTACTGGATACGGATCCAATAAATACCAGGGATCTTAGCCAGTTCATGAAGAAGCTTTGGAAGGCTCTTTTCACCATACAGGTCTTTTCCGTAAAGAGTGGTCTCCTGGGCAACCAGGATCAGTTCTCTTACTCCATTGTCAGCCAGTTCTCTTGCCTCAGCTAACAGCTGCTCCATAGGCACACTGCGGTAAGGTCCTCTTAAATAAGGGATGATGCAGTAAGTACAGCGCTTGTCACAGCCTTCCGCGATCTTTAAGAACGCATAATGTCCGCCTGTGGTCATCACACGTTTTTTTGCCTGCTCTGGCAGCTCTTTTAAATCATGGAAGCAGGAAATATGCTCTTCGTTCTTTTCTTCTTCCTTATCATCAAAAAGGCGGGTCAGTACATTTCCGATCTCTTCATAAGAAGTAGTTCCAAGGATAGCGTCTACTTCCGGAATCTCATCAATGATTTCCTGTTTGTAACGCTGTGCAAGACATCCTGCAACGATCAAGGCGCGGCATTTGCCTTCTTCCTTATAGCGAGCCATATCTAAAATGGTATTGACACTTTCTTCCTTAGCATCGCCAATAAAGCAGCAGGTATTGATCAGTATGGCATCTGCCTCTGTTTCATCATCTGTAAAGGTCACACCCAGTCCGCCTGCTACGCCTAACATTTTCTCTGTGTCTACCAGGTTTTTATCACAGCCTAAAGATACACAAAATAACTTGATTTTTTTCATATAATAAATCTGCTCCTAAATTAAATCTGTATTTTCAGCAACGTTCCCTTTTAATTCATAGGATGCATTTTCCCATGAATCAAGAAAAAGCCATCTCTTGCACCCGGCACCCCGGCTCTTTCCGGTGGTACATTGATGCAGCAGACGGCTTTCTCCTAAAGTCTTATGCCTGTTCTTCGGTTGTATCCAGTTCTTCCTCAGCAGATGGTTCCTCTTCCGGAAGAATCCTTACCTTCTGCTGATACAGTTCGTCAATGGCGATGGACAGAGGTTTCTTTCCTGCTGCACCTGCAACCATAGCGTCATCTCCTGCGATCAGCTGTCTTGCACGTTTGGAAGCTGCAATAACGATGGAGTAACGGCTCTGAACGACAGGCTGCTCACCTGGTTCGATATCTTTGTTTACAACGTTGATCAAATCTGTGTATGATGGATGTAACATATTACATTCCCCTTTCAATGTGGATTTTATTATAAAATTTTTATTTATTATTTCAGTTCATCTAAATGATACAGGTCCTCCCGCATCTTGCTTAAAAAGTCCAGATGATAGCAGGTTTTTCTATGCTGCAGCTGGATCAGATCATGCATCTCTTCTACGCAGCGATCCAGATCATCATTGATCAGAAGATAATCATAGGCTTCCATACCGGAGGCTTCCTCTGCCGCACGGGCTAATCTGGCATTGATCACCTCTAAAGTCTCTGTACCTCTTCCTACCAGGCGCTTACGAAGTTCCTCTGCGCTCGGGGGAGTTACAAATAACAGCAATGCATCCGGGAAACGTTTTTTCACTTTTAAGGCGCCCTGAATCTCAATCTCTAAGATCACGTCTTTGCCTTCTGACATTTTCTGCTCTACATACTTTCTCGGTGTGCCGTAGTAATGATTCACATACTGAGCATACTCAATCAGTTTCTGCTCATCACGCATCTTTTCAAACTGTTCCTTAGAAACGAAAAAGTACTCTTTTCCGTCTGTCTCTCCTTCTCTGGGAGCTCTGGTCGTAGCGGAGATAGACAATGCATAATTGTCATACCGCTTTAACAGTTCTTTCATCAAAGTTCCTTTGCCTGCACCGGAAAAGCCGGATACAACGACTAAAATTCCCTGATGGTCCATAAAACGCCTCCTGCCATTTTTATTCAGTCAAAAATTTATTCGATATTCTGGATCTGCTCTCTTACCTTTTCAATTTCTGTCTTTAAAGCAATGGCTTTATCAGAAATAGCAAGATCACTGGACTTTGAGAGAATCGTATTTGCCTCTCTGTTCATCTCCTGAGCAATGAAATCCAGCTTACGTCCTACGCTTTCACCGGATAAAAGCTCTCTCTTTGTATTTTCAATATGGCTTCTTAAGCGGACCGTCTCCTCATCCACGCAAACCTTATCTGCATAGATCACAACCTCTGCTGCAATGCGGCCTTCGTCCATAGGTGTACCGTTTAACAATTCCTTTACCTTATCTTCTAATTTCTGTCTGTATTCCTTTAAAATAACCGGGGAACGTTCCTCGATAAAATCCACCAACTCTGTCATATAATCCAGCTTTCCTAAAAGGTCTTCTTTTAAGTGATTTCCTTCTACTTCCCTGGATGCCACAAATTTCTTTGCTGCCTCCTGCAGCGCAGCTGAAAGGATTTCCCAAAGATGCTCTTCATCATCCGGTGCCTGTTCCATAGTCAGGACTTCCGGACATCTGGAAAGAGTGGATACCTGAATATCATTATGGATACCAAACTCCTCTTCCATCTTTTTGAAATAATCCATATATTCCCCAGCCAGGGCTCTATTATACTTCAGGCACAGATTTCCCTCTGTATAGTCTTCATAATTGATAAAAAGATCCACCTTACCTCTCTGGATGTACTTCTTTAAAAGTGTACGGATCGCTGCCTCAAAATAGTTAAATTTCTTCGGCATCTTGATGCTTAAATCCAGATATCTGTGGTTTACCGCTTTCATCTCTACAGAAATCTTGTATTCATCCGTAGCATTCTCGCATCTTCCGAAACCGGTCATGCTCTTTAACATATGAATGCCTCTCTTTCGTTTTCCTATATAATCCTAATCATTATAATTCATCAAGAAAAGCAAGTCAACTGAAAATACCATGTTACTGTACATGAGGCAGGCACTTGGGAATCGAAAGTACCGTAAGATAACGGGGCGGCTACGGGAATTTGCCGTGGCGCTTTCCTATTTAAGAAAAATGTGGTATCCTTAAGAAAGCAGGCTGTAAGCAGTCTTGCTTATTTTCTACATGAACGGAGTGAATTTACATGGCTTTTGACGGTATTACCATCGCAAACTTAAGGCAGGAACTTGCGCATACTATAGAAGGCGGAAAGATCGCTAAGATTGCCCAGCCCGAAAAGGATGAGCTACTTATTACTATAAAAAATAACAGAGAAAACTACCGCCTGCAGATTTCTGCCAGCGCAAGTCTTCCTCTTATTTATCTTACTGCAAATAACAAAACCAGCCCTCTCTCTGCCCCTAATTTCTGTATGCTTTTAAGAAAACATATCGGCAGCGCCCGTATCGTTTCTGTAAAGCAGCCTGGCCTGGAGCGTATTTTAGAATTTGAACTGGAACATTTAGATGAATTAGGTGATCTGTGCCGGAAACGTCTCATCGTAGAGATCATGGGAAAACACAGCAATATTATCTTCTGCAGGGAAGACGGAACCATTATCGACAGTATTAAACACGTTTCTGCCAGCATGAGTTCTGTAAGAGAAGTTCTGCCTGGCCGTGAATATTTCATTCCACAGACCATAGCAAAGGAAAATCCGCTGGAAGTAACAGAAGAAACTTTTAAAAACTGTATCTCCTCTTCTCCTACTTCTGTGCAGAAAGCTTTGTACGGACATCTGACCGGCATCAGCCCTATTGTTGCCGAGGAGCTGTGTCACCTGGCTTCCATTGATTCAGACCGGTCAGCTACGGAGATGACAAAGCCGGAGCTGATCCACTTATATCATACCTTCCAGCTGATGATGGAGGACGTAAAAGAAGGACGTTTCTGCCCTGCTGTTGTATATGACGGGGATACGCCCCTCGAATATGCCAGCGTACCTCTCGCCTGCTATGACAGCAAAGGATACCGCAGGGAAACTTATGATTCCATCAGCACACTTCTGGAAAATTATTACGCTTCCAGAGATACCATTACCCGTATCCGTCAGAAATCTTCTGACCTGCGGCGTATTGTTCAAACTGCCTTAGAACGAAGCTGTAAGAAATACGACCTGCAGTTAAAGCAGTTAAAGGATACAGAAAAGCGGGAAAAATATAGGATCTACGGAGAACTGTTAAATACCTACGGTTACGAGTTAAAAGGCGGTGAAAAGTCTTTTAAGTGCATTAATTATTATGATAACGAAGAAATCACCATCCCTCTGGATCCGCAGCTGACCGCCCGTGAGAATGCCCAGAAACATTTTGATAAGTACAATAAATTAAAACGCACTTATGAAGCCTTAAGCCAGCTGACCAAAGAAACAAAGGCAGAAGTAGACCATCTAGAATCCGTAAGTTCCGCTCTTGATATTGCCTTAGAGGAAAATGATCTGGTTCAGATCAAAGAAGAGCTGATGGAATTTGGTTATGTAAAAAAGCGTCGTGCCAACGAAAAACGGCCTAAGATCACAAGTAAACCTTTCCATTATATTTCTTCTGACGGCTATGATATTTTCGTTGGAAAGAATAATTATCAGAACGAAGAACTTACCTTTAAAGTGGCAAGCGGCAATGACTGGTGGTTTCACGCCAAAGGCATTCCCGGTTCCCATGTGATCGTAAAGAGCAATGGACAGACAGATCTGCCTGACCGGGTATTTGAGGAAGCCGGTGCTTTAGCAGCTTATTACTCTAAAGGCCGTGAAAATGACAAAGTTGAGATTGACTATATCCAGAAGAAGAATATTAAGAAAGTGGCAGGAGCTGCCCCGGGATTTGTAATCTACCATACTAATTACTCTCTGGTAGCTGCCCCAGAATGCAACCTGAAGGAAGTAAAATAACTACCACATTTCAAGCCTGCCGGCAGGCATATGAATCAAAACTCCAATACGCAAAAAACGCTCCGCGCGGATCGTACTGCGGCGGCAAAGAAACATGTCGCATTCGCGACCCGCCGCAGGCGGAGAATG
>CAVFER010000053.1:0-3528 GCA_963621525.1 bacterium
CCTGTGACCCTCTGCTTGTAAGGCAGATGCTCTCCCAGCTGAGCTAAGACCCCATATCCGTTTTCACATTTGTCTCAAATGCGATTGCTTGAACAGTATAATTCAAATTGTAGGAATTGTCAACACTTTTTAAAAATTATTTTAAACCAAATTTCATTTTTTACCAATGTTGTCAAAAACAGCCCGGCCGTTTCTCCCCTTGGCCGGGCTGCTGTAAAATACTCCCTTAAGTATATATGTGTTCCCCTGCGATGCAGGGGAAGATACGATATTGTTTTGGTTATTCTTCCACGTTCTTTTTAAGAATTCCTAATATCACGCATCCAATGATTGCTCCGATCACAACCGCTGCCAGATACATAATTGGATTTCCAATAGTTGGCAGTACGAATAATCCGCCATGAGGCGCTCTTAAGGTACAGCCAAATGCCATAGACAGGCCGCCTGCTACTGCTGCGCCTGCGAGGCAGGACGGGATCACGCGAAGTGGATCCTGAGCTGCAAACGGAATGGCGCCTTCGGTAATAAAGGAAAGTCCCATTACGTAGTTCACAACACCTGACTGACGCTCTTTTTCAGTGAATTTCTTCTTAAAAAAAGTGGTGCACAGCGCAATCGCTAATGGAGGCACCATACCGCCTGCCATTACGGCTGCCATTACTTCAAAGTTTCCTTCTGCCAGCTGGGCAGTTCCAAATACATAGGCTGCTTTGTTGAAAGGGCCACCCATATCAATGGACATCATGCCGCCTAAAATCATGCCTAAAACCACACGGCTGGTTCCTCCCATTCCATTTAAGAAGTGGGTCAGTCCGTCATTGATCATGCCCATATACGGGTTGATAAAGGTAGTCACCACTGCTGCAAGGAAAATACCGATCACCGGATACAATAACACCGGTTTAATACCTTCCAGTGACTTCGGCAGCTTGGAAAACAGTTTCTTCAGTCCTAAAACAAGATAGCCGCCTGCAAAACCTGCAAATAACGCCCCAAGGAAACCTGCATTTACGTCTCCTCCTGCCGGATTTGCGAAAGTAGAACCCATTTTAGCGATCATGCCCGCTACCAGACCAACAGCCAGACCAGGACGGTCTGCAATACTCATGGCAATAAAACCTGCAAGGATCGGAAGCATCATGCCAAAGGCCTGCTCACCAATGGTCTTTAAATAAGCTGCAAAAGGTGTATTCTTACCAAAATTAGACGGATCAATGGAATAATCATCCAGTAAGAATGCCAGAGCGATCAGGATACCGCCGCCAATGACAAAGGGAAGCATATGGGATACACCGTTCATCAGATGCTTGTAGATCTGTCTTCCAATGCTGTCATTCTCTCCCTCAGAAGCAGCACCAGAAGTGTCTCCGCTGTAATGATAAACCGGCACCGTTCCGCTTACTGCCTGGTTGATCAGAGTCTCTGCCTTGTGAATACCATCTGCAACCGGAACCATAATAACCGGTTTTCCATCAAAACGGGCCATTTCCACATTCTTGTCTGCTGCTACAATAATAGCCTCGGCCGCTGCGATTTCCTCCTTCGTCAGCACATTCTGAGCACCACCGGAACCATCCGTCTCTGCCTTCAAAGAAATCCCCAGCTTCTTTCCCGTATTTTCCAGATTTTCCGCTGCCATATAAGTATGGGCAATGCCAGTAGGGCATGCAGTTACAGCCAGAACGCGGTAACGGGCATTGCCGACAGAATCACTCTTCACAGCCTCATCGGCTCCATTCTGTTCTGCACCCTTATTTTCTTTCTCTGATGTTCCAACTAAATCCACATTCTCTGTCTTCTTCTCTTCCGCACCAAAACGCTCATTTTCCGCCTTATCGATAATGTCCAGGAACTCATCTGTATCCTTTGCAGCGATCAGGCTCTCTTTAAATCCCGGATTCATAAGCAGTGTAGACAGCCTGGACAACGCCTGTAAATGCACATCATCTCCGGCTGCCGGTGCTGCGATCATAAAGATCAGGTTTGCCAGCGAACCGTCAAATGCTTCATAATCAACACCCTCAGGAACCACCATAGCTGCCAGTCCTGGTTCTTTTACCGCTTCTACCTTTGCATGAGGGATCGCAATCCCTTCGCCGATCGCTGTACTTCCGAGAGCTTCTCTTGCTAAAATCCCTTCCTTATACCCCTGTGTACTGTTAAGCCGTCCTCCAGCATCCATCAGTGAGATCAGCTTGTCAATGGCTGCATTCTTATCAGCTACATTCACGCCCAGTTCAATGCTTTCTTTCTTTAACAGCTCTGTAATACGCATGCATATACCTCCTTATTTCAATCTTGTCTTTTCAGACTTTGCTTTTTCATGCCCCGGTTTTATCACTGCAACTGTCCTAATAGTTCCAAGATCAGTTCCCTTGTGCCGATTCCATAAGAAAATGCCGTTGCGCCGCCGCTGGCTGTTCCCAGCTTTAAAGCATACTCATAATCTCCTTTTTCCAGATAACCGGCCAAAAAGCCTGCTACCATAGAATCACCGGCTCCTACGGAATTTTTTACCGTTCCTTTGCAGACACCTTCCTTATAAATATGTCCGTCTTCTGCCACCAACAATGCCCCGTCTCCTGCCATGGAAATCAGAACATTCACAGCACCCCGTTTCTGCAGTTCTTTCGCGCACTCTGCGATCTCATCTTCCGTCTTCAGTTCCCTTCCAAACATCTGTTCCAGCTCATGGTTGTTTGGTTTAATAAGAAATGGCTTTAACGGCAGCACATCCAACAGCAGATCCTTTTCTGCATCCACCACCACACGTACGCCTCTGTCTTCCAGCCGTTCCATGATTTCCTCGTAAATGTGATGACTAATCATAGAAGGAATACTTCCGGAAAGTACCAGTACATCTCCTTCTTTCAGATCTTCCAGTTTCCCAAATAACGCCCTTACATCTTCCGGCTGGATATCCGGTCCCATACCATTGATCTCCGTCTCTTCCTCCGATTTCATCTTCACATTAATGCGGGACATACCTTTCTTCACGTGGATAAAATCCGATGTAAAGCCCAGTTCCTTCGCTCTCTTCTCAATCTCATCCCCTGTAAAACCAGCCACAAAGCCTAAAGCCGTGCTCTCATAACCCAGATTCGCCAAAAGAGCCGATACATTGATCCCCTTTCCCCCGCAGATCATGTTTTCTGATACGGTCCGGTTGATCTTACCTGGAGTAAAATGATCCACAGAAATCACATAGTCCAGTGCCGGATTAAAAGTTACCGTGTAAATCATACGTCACTTCTCCTTATTTTTAAGAAATTTTATTTCTTATCCTTATGGCTTTACTATAATATGATTTTCTTTTTTCGTCAATAGTGTTTATTGAGAAAAATATTTTCATACGCATTTTCAGCATTTTATCTAAAAAGCACAACGTTTTTCTATGAAATTGCGTTTTCTTTTGTGCAGTTTATCCCCGTTGCTTATCTGATGATATGGCTTTTTCATGGCGCCTGATATGTTCCACTGCATCCTTCTTTCCGGACATAAGAAGAAGATAAATGATCTCGATCACAG
>CAVFER010000053.1:3538-18148 GCA_963621525.1 bacterium
CGATCACAGTAGTGGCAGTCACCCTGGAAAACCAGAATTCCTCTGTAAGAAGTTTTTCCCTGGTAGCAGTAATGATCATGTAATCACAAATCTGTGCCAGCGGTGACTCCCTGTTATTCGTAATAAGTATCAGCGTGCTTCCATTCTCCTTTGCTCCCAAAGCAAGCGTTTCTAACCTCTGTGACGATCCCGAATTAGAAATGATCAAAACTACATCCTCCGGTCCCAGATTAAAGGCATAAGCTGCCTGGGCTTCCCATATATCTCCCGCTACTGTCGGAATACCTAACTGATTTAGTTTAAAAGCACCATCTAAAGCCACCGGGATCGTATTTCCCACAGCCGCAAGCTGCACCATCCTTGCATGCTCCAGCTTATCCAGTATGGTCTCCAGGTTTTTAATATCCATCATCTTTATCGTTTCTGTCAGTTCCGCAATTTTATTCGCAAGAATATTCTTTAGAGACTGCTCCAGATCCGCCCTGTCAATATCATTGGTCACTTCCTGACTCTGATGTTCTTCCTCCAGAATCTCCCTTGCAAGAGTCAGTTTCAAGTTCTGGAATCCCTTAAAACCACATCTGCGGCAAAATCTGGACACAGTAGCATCACTGGTGCCGCTAGCTTTTGCCAACTCCCCTACTGTCATATCCACCGCTTGATCCTTATGTTCCATAATATAATCTGCGATCTTCTTTTCCGCCTCAAAGAAACTGTCATAGGCAGAACAGATTACGCCCAAAACGCTTCGTGCTTCACTCATTTCTTACGTCACCAACCTCATGTAAATTTATTTCTTAATAATAAATATAGCATAACAAAACTATAAATAAAAGAGAACTTTATTAAGATTTCCTAACTCCCCTTGTTTTTCAAAAATTACCGTGTTATAATTCTCCACGATAAAAAATGAGACACATAAACATCGTTTCTAAACAGGTATGCCACCTGATGGTGACATACCATAGATGAAAGGAAATCATGAAAAAGATCCTTAAATTTTTACACAAATACAGGCATGCATGGCTGCTGTCCTACGCATTCATCTACCTGTCCTGGTTCACGTACCTGGAGCGGACAGTGACCCGTGATTATCACATTATGCACGTGTCATTAGATGACCTGATCCCATTTAATGAATATTTCATCGTACCATACCTTTTATGGTTCGTCTACGTTGCAGGAACCTTAGCCTTTTTCCTGTTTCGCAGTAAAGAAGACTACTATAAAATGTGCACCTTTCTGTTTTCCGGTATGACCCTGAGTCTGATCGTCTGTACCTTCTTCCATAACGGTACCGACTTCCGCCCGGCAATCGACCCGGATAAGAACATTTTCAGCGCAGCTGTAGCTGCCCTTTACAAAACAGATACCTGCACCAATGTCTTCCCAAGCATCCATGTATATAATTCCATAGGAACCCACATTGCCATCAGCAAAAGCCCTATCCTGACAAAATACCGCCTCCTGCGGTTAGGATCATTGCTCCTTACTGTTTCCATCTGTCTGGCAACCATGTTCCTGAAACAGCACTCCATCATCGATGTATGCGGTGCATTCCTAATGGCCTATGCTATCCACTACTTAGTATACGGCTACACAACCGATACCGAAGACAAGAAGATAACAGAAAAAGCGCTTGGCTAAACACCAAACGCTTTTTTCTTTATTCCCGAATCAATCCCCAGATTTTTAATTTCTCGATTGTCCACATCCCCCGCGCAGCCGTCCGAATACAGCGGACAAAGTCCGATGTAGGCGAACGGGTGCAAATCGAAAGCCAGTGGACAATGAGACATTAAAAATCGCAGCCTTCGCGACTCATCACTAAATCAATTGAATCCATAGAACTTCTGCGTAATCTTATACCCCAAAATCAGCAGCTCTCTTCCACCTTTGCCAGGCAAGTTACATCCCTGCCCCAGAAATCCAAACCGCAGTCTCAGCCACAAAGCCAGATTCTGCTTCTTCAAAGACTCCCAAAGCTCTTTCTTCTTCTCCAGATTCTCCTCTGTCCCCGATTTAATAGCCAGCACAGAGCAGATGGTCATCATAATCTCCAGATAAGAAGTCATATAATGCCTCAGCTTTCTGTTCGGGATCTTCGTCACATCATAATATCCTAACATCAGCTTCGTAACCCGCAGCTGCTGGTCGATCCTGCCGATCATCACCTGTTCATTTACAGACTGATCCGATCTTCCGATAAAATACCGGTAAAAATTCACATCCAGATAATACATATTCTTCACATGAGGAAGAGGCTGGTATACGAAAATATTATCCACATAGAACGTATGCTTCGGCAGCTCCAGTCCACACTGCCGTAACAGCTCTGTTCTGTAAATAACAGAATGCATCAAAATATACTGTCCTGTCATAAAGAACTTAACGTCCTTCCAGGTAAATATCTTATCCTTCGGAAAAGCAGTATGATAATTCATCACCTTTTTCCGCTTTGCGCCCTCTTTTTCATATACAAAGTTGGTCACCAGCATATCAATGGTCTCCTGACCATACACAAACTTCCGCAGCGTCTCAAGAACCTTCTCATAAGCCTCTTCATTGACCCAGTCATCACTGTCCACAACCTTAAAAAACACACCTGTAGCATTTTTAAGGCCTGTATTGACCGCCTGGCCATGACCTCCATTTTCCTGGTGGACTGCCCGGCAGATCCCCGGATATTTCCGCTCATACTCATCGGCAATCTCCGGTGTCCTATCCTTTTTTGATCCGTCATCTACAATAATGATCTCCACCTCATCACCGCCTGTAAGCAGCGTATTAATACAATGCTCCATATAAGCTTCTGAATTATAACATGGTATAGCAATGGATAATAACTTCACGTTCTTCCTCCTTCGCTTCTCTTTCTTATTTTTTTACTGTCATCTTCAATCAATCATTATTTAACGCAAACTCCAAAAAACACACTAAAAAGCACCGCCGCCCCATTGGCAGCTCCATGCATCAGTACAACCACCCGGTATTTCCCAAATGAACTGTCTTCATACCCCCACGCAAGGAGCAGTCCAAACGCAAATCCATATATTACCTGGATCCAGTTTCCATGATACAATCCAAATACAAGTGCCGATAAAACTCCGGCCGGGATCGCCCCCAGCCATTTTCTCAAGGTCCCATAAATGCCCCTTCTAAATATCCCTTCTTCAAACAAAGGCGCTATAAAAAGTGTTAAAATCAAATAAACCTCTACCGGATAATCCAAAAACTCCTCTGCAGCTTTCTCATAAGAAACCACCATAAAATCCGGCCATGGTATCACATACTGCACCAGAAAATTTCCCGCCGCCGCCATGATCACAGCCGCCAGAATCTTCCATCCACATCCTTTCGGCAATATCTTCATTCTATTCACATTTCTTTGTTTTTGCCACACACACATGCAGTCAGTATAGCACAGACAGCCTCCATTTGCTATCATCTTTTTTCGCTTTTCATTGCAATTATTACCATAATAATGTATCATAATGTTAAAAACATTCCTGAAAAGTGAGGTAAGCATTATGGCAAAAAAGAGGATCGTCATGGCCATCGGCCATAAAGATATGGGAACCAATCTTCCAGAACAAAAGGAAGCCGTAAAGCGCACTGCAAAAGTGATCGCAGACTTCATCCAGGACGGCTGGCAGGTTGCCATCGTTCACAGCAATGCACCACAGGTAGGCATGATCCACACAGCAATGAATGAATTCGGCAAACAGCACGACGGATACAGTTCCGCTCCTATGTCTGTATGCTCCGCTATGAGTCAGGGCTATATCGGCTACGACTTACAGAACGGCATCCGCGCAGAATTGATCAAACGTGGTATCTACAAACCAGTAAGCACCGTTCTTACCCAGGTTACCGTTGACCCTTATGATGAGGCATTCTATACTCCTGTAAAAGTAATAGGCCGTGTCATGGACGAAGAAGAAGCAAAAGAAGAAGAGGCAAAAGGCAACCATGTAAAGGCAGTAGAAGGCGGTTTCAGACGTATCGTAGCATCCCCTAACCCGGTTGCCATTGTTGAGATCGATGCCATCAAGGCATTAATGGACGCTGACCAGATCGTAATCACCTGCGGAGGCGGCGGTATCCCGGTTATGGAACAGGGCTACAATCTGCGCGGTGCAAGCGCTATTATCGAAAAAGACCTTGCTACCGGACTTTTAGCAAAAGAGATCGATGCTGACATTATGATGATCTTGACAAGTGTTGACAATGTTACCTTGAACTTCGGAACTGATAAAGAAGAACCGATCCACCACATGAGCATTAGTGAAGCAAAAGATTATATAGAACAGGGGCAGTTTGAATTTGCTTCCATGCTTCCAAAGATTTCTGCTTCTGTCAACTTCATCGAAGCCGGAAAAGGCCGCAAAGCGATCATCACTTCCCTGGATAAAGCAGAGCAAAGCTTAGCCGGAGAAACCGGAACAACCATTGAATAGCTGAACCTTTCTGTCATCCTTTTACCGAAAAAATCGTGGTCACTCGGCCACGATCTTTTCTTTTATATATTCTGTCACTTCTTCTTTTGATATACCAAGCGCAAGGGAAAGCTCTGAATTCAGATACTCTTCCGCCATCCGAAAATACCTCTCGTCCAGATCTGTCACCTTTTTTTTCTGCTCCATGCGCTCCTGCTTTCGCAGATACAGCGTCTTGATCATACTCACCCATATACGGCAATCACAAGTTTTCAATGCCTCTTTATATCGTTCTTCCCTCTGCTTATCGTTTTCCACAACCATTTCTTTGATCAGAGGGATTTCGCTGATCAAAGCCTCTGCTTCCGTTTTCGTAAGCAGCAGCCTGGTGATCGTCTTTTCTGAATCTACCGGTGTTACGATTTTTCCATCTTTCTGATTATAAGGATGAAGCTCATAATAAAGACGGCCTTTGGGGCCAATGGGATGATCAATGGTGATAATGTCTGCCACCTTGCAGACTCCCCGGATGCCATATACAATATATTGTCCTTTCTCGTACATAAAATTTTGCCTGCTTTCTTCGGTATCTGAACACGGTCAGATCTCTTTTCAAGATTCACGTTCATAGTTTCCTACTTTAGTTTACCACGATTTTTAAAAAAATGTCAGAGCAGACTGACAATTTTTCCGGCAAAAATTTAATTTTAAAAAGTTCAGGCCAGTATCATGTACAAAAATGGCATAGAAAAAAGAGAAAGCACCGTTGAAAGAAAGACGCACTCAGAAGCATATTTCGCATCTCCGTCATATTTTTCCGCCAATATGGCTGTGGTGCTTCCAGCGGGCATCCCTGCTAAAACAGTACATACTCCCGTTACCAGTGCTCCCATTCCCAGAAGACGGCATACAACCATGGTAACAGCCGGAATTCCCAGAAGGCGCACGATACAGTAAAATAAGGTACTTCCCTTTAACATTTGACCGATATCTGCTTCCGACAAAATACTTCCAATGACTACCATAGAAATAGGAAGAACACATTTACTGCAGGACTGCAGCGTCTGCAGTAAGAAACCTGGAATAATATCCGGAAATGGCATCAGAACCATACCTATTCCAACAGCAATAATACAGGGATGATGTACCAGTTTCTTTACAATATCTTTCGGGCTTGCTACTGTAAAGCAGGAAAGGCCGGCAGACCACATAAAAATCCTTAAGGGAATCAGATAAACGGAGGCATACAGTAATCCCTGAGAACCATAAATCCCTTCCACTACCGGATTTCCCATAAATCCGGCATTGGAACAGATGGTTGCATAGCGCAGGACCATTCTCCGTCCGTTTATTTCCTTCCTATAGAGTACAAGTCCCAACAGATAGGAAATAATCTGAATCCCAAGGGCGATCACCAGTACCTGAAAGGCCTCTGCAAACACATCTTTGCTGATGCCCGTCAGAAAGGCGCAGATGATATTAGCGGGAAGAAACAGATCGATAAGCAGATCAGACATGCCTTTTCGCCGCTCACTGTTGATGACACCCTTTCTTGTAAGGATAAAACCACAGATAAAAAGGGCAAACATCACCAGCTGAAGATTGATCACTGCACTAAGATTCATAAGCTTTCTCCCGGATAAACTCTCCCACCCGTGCTGTTGCCTTTCTTATAGTATCTTCGGATGCTGCAAAGGAAATACGCACTGCATTCTTGCAGTTTTCTCCAAGACCGGAGCCGGGGATCACTGCCACATGTTTTTCCTTCAAAAGCTTTGCCGCAAAGGTATCTCCGTCTACTCCAAAAGCAGACACATCTACCATGGCATAAAAGGCGCCTTCCGGCTTTACATAGGTAATTCCCGGTATCTGATCCAGTCCTTCAATCAGCATTTTTCGTCTCTTTGCAAACTCATCTACCATTTTGCACACTGCCTCTTCTGTTTCCGGCAGATCCAGTGCATTTGCAAGGCCCACATGAATAAAGGTAGGGCAGCAGGTACTGCAGTACTGATGTACCTTTAATATACTTGGCAGAAGCTTTGCAGGAGCCGCCACATAGCCCACTCTCCAGCCGGTCATGGCATATGTCTTTGAAAAACCATTGACGATAATGGTCCTCTCCTTCATATCCGGGAACGATGCGATAGAATAGAATTTTCCGTCTCCATATACCAGTCTGGAATACATTTCATCAGAAAGGATCAGAAAATTCTTCTCCTTCGCCAGTTCACATACCTGCTCTAAGCACTCTTTGCTGTAAACAGCGCCCGTTGGGTTGTTTGGATTGTTCATAACCAGAAGCTTTGTCTTATCTGTAACAGCAGCCTTCAAATCATCCATGTCAATCTGATAGCTATTTTCCTTCTTTAAAGGTACCTTTACCAGCTTGCCGCCGCACATATGCACCAGATTTTCATAGGTAATAAAAGCCGGTGAAAATACCACTACTTCATCTCCCGGATCTACCACTGCCATAAAAGCATTGTTTAAAGCTTCTGCACCGCCGGTGGTGAAAATAATCTCCGTCTCCGGATCATAGGAAACGCCTGTCTCTTTTTCCAGTTTCTTTGACAGAAGTTTTCTAAGAGCCGGATAGCCTCTGTTTGAGCCATAATGGGTATAATTTTCTTCCAGAGCCTTGATCACTGCTTCTTTAATAGGAGCCGGTGTGTCAAAATCCGGTTCCCCCGCACTTAAGGATAACACCTCTTCCCCTTTGGCACGAAGATCAGCTACCATATCCATAACTGTACGGATCTTAGAAAACCGTACCTCATCCAATCGTTTTGCACCTGTTAATATATCAAACCCATTTTCCATACTAAGATCCCTCTTTTTCTGTTTTGTATCATTTATATCCTCAGGTCAGCTCATGGGCACAGCTTCCTGTCTGTCCATATTCCCAGAGATTTTCCACTGTGGTTTCGATCATGTTGTAAACAGCCCGGTCGGTATAAAATGCAGTGTGTGCCGTATAGATCACATTTTCTCTTGAGATCAGCCGGTCAAATACATCGTCACCCGTCTGTTCCCCTTTCAGATCCTTACGCAGATAGTTTTTCTCATCCTCGTAAACATCCATTGCAACAGCACCGATCTTTCCTTCTTTTAAGCCCTCTAAAACAGCCTTATGATCAAAAAGTCCCCCTCTTGCCGGATTTACAAGAACCACACCCGTACGCATTTTACGGATGCTGTCACCATTTACCATATGGAAATTTTCTTTTGTAAAAGGGCAGTGAAATACTAAGAGTGTAGACTTTTCGTAGATCTCATCCAGAGAAACATAAGTTCCCATTGCTTTTGCGTCTTCTCTTGGATAAGGGTCATAGAGTAAAATATCCTTTGTAAAAGCGGAAAATATTTTCAGACTTTCCATACCGATCCGGCCGGTTCCGACAATACCAATGGTCTGGTCCCGCAGTTCCTGACCACGCAGGCCTTTTAATGTATAGTCGCCTTTTTCTGTCATGCAAAACTGCTTTTTCATCTTTCGCAGTGCCATCATCGATGCCATCACTGCATATTCTGCAATGGCATTGGGTGAATATAAGGGAACATTGCATGCTTTGATACCGTATTTCTTTATGGCCTCCAGATTTACATGATCAAAGCCGGCGGAACGGCAGGCAATAAACTTTACTCCTGCCTCTGCTAAAAGTTCTGCCACTTTTTCGGTGATTATGCATCTGGTCTGGATCACGATTCCCTCATAACCCTTACAGGTCAGCGCATTTTCCTCGGTCAGTGTTTCCGGTGTATAATCAAACTCGATCCTTCTGTTGTTATACTGTTCAAATACTCTGCAATCTTCTGCAATGGCGCACCATATCAGTACCTTCACTTTCGTTCCCGCCTTTCTCTTTCTAAGATTTAACCGCCCAGATAAGCTTCCTTTACCTGTGGATTGGACAATAACTTGTCTGCGTCATCAGAAAGAACGATTTCTCCGGTTTCTATTACATAACCCCTTTTTGCTACACGCAGCGCCTGGTTTGCATTCTGCTCTACTAACATAATGGTGGTTCCTGACTTATTAATAGAAACAATGGTGTCAAATACCTGGTCAACCAATCTTGGTGAAAGTCCCATAGACGGTTCATCAAGAAGCAAAAGCCTTGGTCTTGACATCAACGCACGTCCCATAGCTAACATCTGCTGTTCACCACCAGATAATGTGCCTGCCAGCTGGTTCTTACGTTCTAACAATCTTGGGAACATTTCAAAGATCTTGTTTAAGTCGCCTTTTACATTTTCCTTGTCTTTCCGGCTGTAAGCACCAAGAAGCAGGTTGTCCATTACAGAAGTTCTCGGAAATACGCGTCTGCCTTCCGGTACCATGGTCATACCATTTCTTACGATCTCCATGGTTCCGTTTCCGTGGACTGCCTGACCTTCAAAGCTGATCTGTCCTGTAGACGGAATCTGACCCATAATAGCAGTTAAAAGAGAAGTTTTTCCTGCGCCGTTTGCTCCGATCAGGGAAACCAACTCTCCTTCTTCTACTGTCAGACTTATATTTTTAATCGCATGGATCTTGCCATAATATACATTCAGGTCCTTTACATCAAGCATCGCCATTTGCAGATGCCCCCTTTCCCAGATAAGACTCAATCACAACAGGATCATTTTTTACATCCTGAGGAAGTCCCTCTGCGATCTTCTGACCGTGGTCAAATACCACCACCCGGTCTGCAATGTTCATAACCATACGCATGGCATGTTCAATGAGGATAATGGAATATTTTTCTGCTTTCAGGCGGTTGATGATCTCCACCAGCTCATCCTTTTCATGCGGGTTCATACCTGCTGCCGGTTCATCAAGAAGGATCAGGCTCGGTTCTGTTGCCAGCACTCTGGCAATCTCTAAGCGGCGCTGCATACCATAGGGAAGGTTCTTTGCCAGCCAGTCTTTTTTATCATATATGCCTACATATTCCAGACATTTTTTTATATATTCCTGATTTTCAGCCTCTTCTTTTTTTAGCCTTGAACTTCCGATCAGCGCATCCCAGATACCGGTCTTTCTTCTGCAGTGGCGGGCAATAATGATATTTTCCGCTACTGTCATATTTCCAAAAAGACGGATATTCTGGAAGGTACGGGCCATACCCAGACGGGTAATGGCTTCCGGCTGCATTTTCTCTATATTTTTGCCCTTAAAAATGATCTGTCCTCTGGTTGCAGGAGAAATTCCTGTAAGAACATTATAAAAGGTAGTTTTTCCTGAGCCATTCGGGCCGATAATCGCTACGATTTCCCCTTCATCAACAGAAAAATCAATATCACTGTTGGCGTGAAGCCCGCCGAATGTTTTCGTTACTTTTTTTGCCTCAAGCAGCATGTCTGTCACCCCTCTTCCACTTCTTGTGTTTCCTTTTTGACCACGCCCCAGATACCCTGCGGTCTGAAACGCATCATAAATACAAGAAGGAAACCATAAAGGATCATCCACGGGTCAAATGGAAGTCCCACAACATCTTTTACGGAATGGAATAACTCCGGAAGAATCGTAAGAAGGATACCTCCAAGGATCATACCTTTGATACTTCTGCGTCCGCCGATCACAACCATGGTAAGGATTGAAATAGACTTGGTAGCATTTAAAAGTTCCGGGCTGACCATACTTGCAAAAACAGCCTGAAAGCTTCCTGCAATGCTGCAGATCACTGCTGAGATCACCATAGCGAGTACCTTATAATATTTGGTGTTAATGCCCATGGCAACGGCTGCGATCTCGTCTTCTCTGATCGCAGAAAATGCATAGCCTATCCTTGAATGCTCTGTTTTCCATGCAAAAAATGCTACTGCTGATACGATCAAAAACAAGAGCAGGATGTATCCGCCTTTGCTGGAAGCGGCCAGCTTGGTCAGTTTAATGCCAAAAAGTTCCGGAGATTTAAGTCCCGGTATACCGGCTGTTCCTCCTAATGCTGCTGTATTAATGGCAATAAAACGTAAGATTTCACAAAATGCATAGGTAATAACGATCAGAAACTGTCCCTTTACACGAAGAGAAGCCATTGCCAGCGGAATCGATACAAGAGCTGCCAGAAGAAGTCCCACCGGAATGGTGATCCAGAAACTGATGTCGGTATATTTTAATAAAACTGCCGTAGTATAAGCACCAATGCCGTAAAATGCTGCATGACCTAAAGAAGTCTGTCCTAAATAGCCGGATACAAAGTTTAATCCTAATGCCAGTATGGCTGCAATCAGGCAGTTCACTGCCACATGCTGGAAATAAGTAGGGATCCAGGCACTTCCGCCATGGAAATTATCAATATAACAGATCAGTAATACCAGAACTGCTGCTCCAAGGAAGGCAGTCTGTCCGTTTTTTCCGAAAAAACGTTCTTTCTTCATATGCTGCCTCCTTAAACTTTCTCTTCAAATTTGTATCCCATAAGGCCTGAAGGCTTAATGAGAAGTACCAGGATCATGACTGCAAATCCAATGGCATCCTTATAACCGGTGGAAATAAATCCGGCTGTTAAGTTTTCTACAATTCCAAGAATGATACCGCCTATAAGAGAACCGGTGATACTTCCTATTCCTCCAAGGATGGCGCAGGACCAGCCTTTAAGACCTGCTAAAGCGCCCATGGTTGGGTTAATAGCATAAATAGTTCCAATAAAGAAACCAGCTGCTGCTCCAAGGGCACCGCTGATAGCAAAAGTAACTTTGATTAGTTTTTCTGCATTAACACCCATAAGACCTAAGGTCTGCATATCCTGAGAGGCGGCCAACATAGCCTTTCCTGTAAGGGTATGCTTGATAAACAGCTCCAGACATACCATGATGATAATCGTTCCGATAAGGATATATAAATGAAGTGAGCTGATTGTTAATGGCTGACCTGAAATAGTACAGATGGTGATCAGTTTCTGGTCTACCAGCTGCGGATATGCTTTGGGGTTGACTGTAAATACAGCGTTGGCGGTGTAGCGCAGGATCGTGGAAATACCTAAAGCGGTAATAAATCCGGTTGCTGCCAGGACCCCTTTCTTTCTTAATGGCTTATAGCCAAACTGGTCTACTGCCATTGCGATCAGTGCCCCTGCTGCCATGGAAATAAGAAGAGCCGGGATCAGCGGAAGCCCCAGATAAGTTGTTATAAAATAACCTGTATATGCGCCCAGCATATAGATCTCACCGTGGGTCCAGTTAATGACTCCTACAATTCCAAATACCGTTGTCCAGCCTATGGCGATCAGGGAGTAGATACCGCCCTGGGCCAGACCATTTATAACCTGCTGCAAAAATACCAACATATTGTCACCACCTGTACTATTTTATCTGCGGATATGCCATCCTTCAGCGGCATATCCGCATTTGCTCAGAAGTTACTGTTTTCCGGGCTATTATTCTTCATATAATACATACTTTCCGTCTTTTACAGTCAGTGTCAGGTAATCTCTTACCCAGTCACCGTTTTCATCAAAATTAACTGTACCGGTAACACCTTCATATTCAGTTGCCTTTAATGCTTCTGCAAGAGTCTTTCTGGAAAGCTCACCGCCATTTTCCTTCATCGCTCTTTCTGCTGCATCTGCCAGTACATACATCTGATCATAAGCTAAAGCTGCAAAACCATCCGGAACCTCGCCGTTGTACTTTTCGCCGTACTTGGTTACGAATTCCTGTCCCTTTTCATCTGCACCTGCTGCTACGAATACACCGCTGCACAGAAGGCCTTCAGAAGCATCTCCTGCGATATCAATGACGTTCTGGCTGTAAAGTCCAGGCTGTCCCATGATCGGTGCTTCGATTCCCATCTGTCTTGCCTGCTTGATGATCAGGGCGCCGTCTGTTGTAGTTCCGCAAAGAGCGATACAGTCAGGCTCAAGGCTCTTTACGCTTGTAAGGATCGCTGCAAAATCCTGATCTGTTGCCTGATAAGGTACGGAGTCAAGAACCTGTCCGCCGTTTTCTTCAAACTGTGCATTGAAGCTGTCCTTTAAACCAGAGCCGTAATCGTTGTTGCAATAAAGGGTAACTGCTTTCGTCTTGCCCATTTTGGTAAACTGATTTGCGATCTGAGGACCAACTGCCGCATCCTGAACTGCCATACGGAAGAAGTAATCGCTGATGCCTGTTAAAGATTTTGCACTGGAACTTACTACTAACTGAGGCATTTCTGCATCACCTGTAATAGGAAGCATTGCTGCTGTACAGGAGGTAAGGCAGGAACCGCCGATGGCCAGGATAGAGTCATCATCTGCAAATTTCTGGGCACCGTTAGCTGCGGTTGAAGCATCGCCGCCGTCATCGTAGGTTTCCAGCTCTAATTTTGCTCCTAACACACCTCCGGCTGCGTTGATCTCTTCCATTGCCAGCTCATAACCTTTTTCCTGCTTCGTACCATAAGCACCGTTATCACCGGAAAGAGGGGCTACCAGACCAAATTTAATGGTATCCACTGCTGCAGTTACATCCTCTGTATCTGCTGCACTTGTACCGCTTTCTGAGGAAGCAGCTGCTTCTGTTTTACTTTCCGCTGCTGTAGAAGCCGGTGCGGAAGAAGAGGAAGAACACCCGGAAACTGTCATAGCTGCAACTGCAGCCATCATCGCATACACATACCCTTTTTTCATAATCAATTCCTCCTTGCCCAGAGCCTGAAAACAAGAAAAAGGAAACCCAGACCTGAATTCTGAATTTCCTCCTTGAAACCATTTTCGCCTTCTCGGCTCCGTTTGCTTATTTATTTTTGATGTGTCGAATAATACACCTCTTTTTGTGTGCTGTCAAGTTATTTTTATAAAGTTTTAGTAAAATTTATTGAATAATAGCCCCTACACTAACATCAGTAGGTAAAATAGTCATGGATCAGAATCGCTAAAGACATGTAGACACGCATGTAATAGTCTGTAAAGTTAATGCCGCACAGTGCGGAAATATTTTGCAGTCTCTTCATCAATGTATGGCGGTGGATGTACAGATGCTCCGCGGTTTTCGTAGCATTGCAGTTATGTGCCAGATAAATACGGATGGTATGTACATAGCCGGTGTGGTTATACCGGTCATGATCTAAAAGTTTTTGCAGTGCCTGGTTTCCCAGTACGATCGAATACTCATTTTGATGAAGCGTTCCTAAAAGTTCCACTAAAAGCCGGTTATCAAAGGTACAGATCCCCCGTTTTGCTCCAATCCGGTCTAACAGACAAATATGCTCATATGCTTCTTTTACACAGTCCGACAGTTCCCTGCTTTCTTTTAAAGGCTGGGCACCTACATAAAAGTTGATCTCTTCATTTTCTGAAAGAAAGGTAAGAAAAATGCTGAAATCATACATGGCATCTGTAAATGCTTCCCCATCGGAAAAAGAAGCCAGAAACATACCGGTCCCCTCCGGCACAGTCTCCCCAATACAGATTTTCGACATGGAAGACAGGATCGAGCCTACCTTTCCCATTCCCAGACGGAGACTTTCCTCATCCCTGCTGTTCTTTCCTGTAAGACAGATGAGAAAAAGATATACCTGCTGTTCTTTTTCAAATAATTGCTTTTCGCTGACACTTAATTTTTTCCCAAGTGCAATACGCAATGTATCCAGTTCCTGAACCAGCTTTCTGGAAATAAGATTATTTTCCGTGATCTGATCCATAAGCACATGGAGAATCTCTGAAAATGAAAGTCGTTCCGGCAGTTCCAGAACCGGCAGTCCTTCTTTATTAGCATCCTCTATGATATATTCCGGAATCTGGTCAATGTAATAACCCGGCTGGATGGCCAGACCGCTTACACCTCTTTTTTTTAATTGATGGATCAGATCTTTGTGAAGCGACTGGTCTTCCAGACCATATCCGGTAGAAACCACCAGTTCTCCCTGATTTAAGGATCGCGGTGTGTCTAATATCTCCATTACATTGACCCATAAAATAGGATTTGATACATTCAAAACCCCTGCTGCCAGCTTTACTCCCCCAAATATCTGCCTGTCGATCAGGTCTTTTACTAAAAATGCCATATTACGCTCCTTTCCGGATACCTGCAAGTTCCCCCTCTGATACCGAATTGCTACGTGCTTTGCACTCTCGCAATTCTAAAAACATTCGTAATCCGCTCATTTTTCTTCAAAAAATGGCTTCTTACTCATGTTTTTGGCGGGTCCCAAGTTCAAAAATCCTCCTGCAAGCAAGCTTGCGTCGGATTTTAGACCTTT
>CAVFER010000054.1:0-1942 GCA_963621525.1 bacterium
AAACTCAAAGAGTAAAGCAAATCGAAGAAACAGCACTGTTTTATACAAGGGACAGACAGCTTCAAAGAGCACGCATAACAAATACCAGATGGGAGAATAAACATGACTTTAAAGGAACTTTTGGAAAAATGGAATAAGGTAAGTGAAGCATTACAAAAGGAACAGCATATGACCCCGGAACAGATCCCCACAGTAAGCAACATTCTGGATGCTGCAAAGGATAACGGATTTTTTATGAATCTGGAATCAATTCTGGAGGCCTTTATGAGAAAACATCCGGAGACCAGAAATCATATGGTTCAGGCCGGTCTTCTGGAGGCGGATGACGAAAAAAGCTGGGATAAACTGAATACGGACTGGATGCTCTATGCAGAGACACTCTATAATGCCGATATCAACCGCAGACAGCGACTGAAGGCAGAACAATGGGCAAGAGATAACATCAAAAGCTTTGATGAAGAGACAATCCAGACAAAATTACAATTACATTCAAATTATCCTCTGTACACTCATGCAATCAGAAAGATCAATGCGGAACAGGAATATTATCCGGGCTATGACAAACTTACGGACGATCAGAAGAAAAAGATCAATTCAAATAAGCTCCCAGAACTGATCGATACCTATTATGCAGAAGCCCAAAACCCGAAGCTGCAGGATTTTATCAACAAACGTATAGAACGGCTTATGAATATGAAAAAAGCCTTCGCCAAAGCATCTAAAAAAGCTCTTGGAGGTGATCAGCAGCCTCATTACGGAAAACTCAGATATGACGATCCGGGTACACGCAGAATGTGGTTTCCTATTATGCAATATGAGCATCCCGGTCTCCAGTCCACCACTCAGGGTTGCTGGTCCGTTACTCTGTCAGCTCTTTTAAAGCACAAGGGCATCGATGTAAGCCAAAATGACTTAAGACAGTTCAAGCCGGCCGACGATCTGGATTTTTCCAACAGGGATTGTGGACAGGAGCTTAGCAATTACGCACCTCTTATCCACGAATTGCTGCCAAATACCATGGTCTGCAAGGCACAGCAGGAAGTCACTGTTGGCGTGAATGAAAAAGATCCGAAAAAACTCAAACAAGCCAGATCTGAGGCCAGAAATGCATTAAGTAACCTGCTCGAATGTGGTCTTGCTGAGTCCAAGTCACCTATCGGTCTTTTGATCAACGGCCATTATCGTGTTGTATACGGGGTTGAATATGGCTATGGAGCTGAGACAGTCTGGCTGCACGATCCTTATTCAGACAGAACCACCCAAACCACTCTTGACAAACTGGTTGATGAGAGTTTGAATAACGGCAAATATACCTTTAATGTGGATTGGATACAGGATTTCAAAGTAAATGATAAGAAAACACCGATTGGTCTGCCAAGAAATATGGAGGCAGAAGTAACAAAGAGTCCAAATCAGAGATTTTATACCTTTAAATCCAGTTCTAATTTCGATATTACGGCTGATATGCCTAATGAAATTTATACGGAGGCTGAATTAAAGAAACACAGGGAGGAAGCTGCCAGAAAGCTGGATGAATTCAACGCGTTAGATGAAAAGCTGAAACGGTGGGATGAAAATACAAAAAGCAGTCTTTCCGCCTATGAAAATGAACGTAAATTGGATCCTCTGGTAAGCAGTGATGTGGGTGAAGCCGATGATTTAGACGGAATCGATGAAATCAAAAAGCAGATTGATAAGATAACGACATCTATTGAGAAAAACGACAAGCTGCTTAAGGACATAGAGAAGGCATTAAAAGACATCCCAAGTGATGAGGACCTTGAACAGGCAAAGGAGATCCTGCCTCCAAAGAAAACGGATGAATTGCAGTCACAAAAGCCGGAAATCGTTAAAAAATTGACTGATATCCGAAACAAACTGGAAAAAAGCCAGAAACGACTGAATACACGAGTGAAAGATAAGGCGGAAAAATATCAGGAAC
>CAVFER010000054.1:1952-17973 GCA_963621525.1 bacterium
GGTCTTAGAGGAACAAAGAAAGGAAGAAGAACGGCTTAAAAGACTGGAAGATAACAAAAATGCCCGACAGGAGATCTTTGATTCCTACATGGCAATCAAAGACACAAGGGATTACGGCAGAAAAAGCCATGAGCCTTTCCATCAAATGATAAATGCACTGAGATACTATAAGGCGACACAAATGGAAGATGCGATGAATGTCTTTACTGATAAGCAGAAGCAGCAGGCAGCAAAAGACCTCCATGATGCATGTGCTGCCTATCTTGAAAAGCATATCATAAGAGATAAAAGCGGAAGTACGAAGATCGGTGGTCAAACTTATGAAACCGGTGCTATGAGAAAGCAGGCTGCTGTTCAGGTCATGGAGCTTTTGGAGACTCTTCCGGAATATCAGCAGGCTATTAAAAAAGAGCAGAATGATCTTGTGATCCAGGAAGAGATTGCTCCGGCAAAGAAAGGAAACGAAGTCAAGAGAGAAAAAATGAACTTTAATCAGCTAAAGGGAGATCTTAAGGCTTCTCTTTCCAAACATACAAAAGCAAAACAGGTTGCCCCGGGCAAAGATGCTGCCTATGCGGATCTGGAAGCCGCAAAGGCGCAGATCCGCGCGGATCGTTTTTGATTCATAGGATGCAATTTCCTATGAAAAGCAGGACTCTCAAACTATGCGGAGTCCTGCTTTTTCCTGTTTTATTCCCGATTCTTCTGGGGGCATATTTAGTACATCGTTTAGAAATCTTTCTGTTTTTTCGAGATTTCCTGCTTTTTTTCCTGCTTTTTTTCCATCTGATACTGACTGGCGATGGTCAGTTCACTTTTATAGACTTTATTGAGCATATCCCGTATATGACGGGGAGTGAGCTGGGTTTTCTCTCCCTGTTTTTCTTTCTTCTCTTTCTTTTCCTGCTTCTCTTCTTTCTCTTCTTTTTTCTGATTTTCTTTCTTTTCTTCCTTTTCCTGCTCTCCTTTTTGTTTTTCTTTCGGCAGGAAAGCTTCAATCTGTTTATACATGGTATCTGTTTTCCGATTTTCTGGCGTCATCAAACTGTCAATCTGACCATACAGCTCCCATCTTTCTTCCAGCCGTTTCGCTGCCTGCTCCTTCATTTTTTCATAGGCTGCCTGCTGGTTTTTAGCATCTCGGGGGTTTAATACTTTCGTCTTCGCATTCGTCTTTGCATTCGTCTTCGCATTCGTCTTCTCCAGCAGCTCGTTCACTTTCCGGATTTCTTCGTCACACGCCTGTATCTTGCTTTTTTCTTTCTCCACCTGCTTGCCCACATAATCACGGATGGCTGTCATATCCTCATATAGTTTATTTTTGTCAGGCTTTTCTGTCAGCTTTTTACGGATCTCATACTCCATCAGCTTTAAGGAAGTTTTCTACTTATCTGCTTTTTCTCCCTGGTCTGTCATATTTTTAACAGACAACATTCCTTCTGAAAGTACACTCTGGCTGTAATTCCACAGATTTTCCTGTGCCTTTAACGCTTTGATTCCCTGAACACGCACCGGATCATCTTCTCTTAACTGTTTTATATTATTTTGTAAAGTGAGCTTCATCTTGCTGCCGATCTGCTCTGACAGATACGCAGCCAACTGGGAATCTGTTTTTCCTTCCATCGTTTCTTTCTGCTGCTCCAGGAATTTTGCGACAGATTCATAAGCTTTCACACTTTCCGGCTTTTTCCGGATCGTCTGCTGAAGCTTTCTTGCAATGAGCAATCGCTCCTTGGAATCTCCTCTCAGAAAGATGCTATGCTTTTTCTTATCATAGTTTGTGATCGACTGGTCTAAGTTCTTTCTGGCCTGTTCCAAAGCCTCATAGCGCTCTTTTAACGTTGCTTTCAGATTCTTTTTCTGTTTTAGTGGCTGCTCTTTTACATCCCCGGCTATAACCGCTTCATTTTCGTTCTCTTTTCCCTGCAGCGTCTTTCCAAGCTCTTTATATGCCTTTATATAACGGTTTAAAGCATCGTTCATCTCCCTGTATTCTCTGGTGCGGTGGTCTATATCCTGTCCGCCGTGCCGGTTAAAGCGAACTCTGAAGTTGTGAAGGATTTTATATTCTTCTGCCCGGTGTGCTTCCATTTTTTCAAGTTCCTTTTGATCCATTTCCTTAAGACCATGTTCATCGTATTGGATCTGTTTCATATCCGTCTTATCAACCAGCACCCGGTTGATTTCATCTACAGGATTATTATTTTCCCCACTATGCAGCCACTTATACCGCTTAAGATCATTTCTGCATGTATCTGCCATATCAAAAATATTCGTAGGATCGTTTGCATAGATCTCTGCCGGTATCAGCGCATCCAGATTCAGCTTGTTCCAGTCATTGTCTGTTTTAGCAACAAAGATCGTACCTTTTTTATTCACCAGTTTTTCGTAACGAATCTCGGATTTTCCCTTTTTTTCATACTCTTTGATCATATCCTGCAGAGTCTTCAGACGGGTTTTGGCTGCACGGATCTGATCTTTGCGGAAGTTATAGGGCTGCAGAATTTCTTCCAGTTTTTCCGGCTTCATATTTTTGATAGCCTCTGCCATTTTCCCTGTTATAACCTTTAAATTTTTTTCACTTGCCAGATGGTAAATGTTTCCTTCCTTGATGGAACCGAAGGAGTTGTCGTTGTCAATGCCCTGTACGCCACGGATCCTCGGCTGGTTGGGGTCAGAAAAGTCCATTTTCAGGAAAAAGTTGCTTGCGTGCCGGTCTGTATTTCCACACAGATAATCCAGAATCTGCAGATCTGCAAGAGAGCTAAGCAGTTCTTTGTTATCAAATTCTTTCTTAGTCAGATTGAAAAATGGGTGTCCCTGCGGCAGTTTGTCCGTATCCAGAGCACTCGGTCCGGCTGCATCCATCATAACGCCCGGTATTTCCTTATCGCCCTTCTTTACCGTTACACGCCGGTTTCTGACTAACAGATCCGGAAAACCAAGGGCATCAGCCACGTCGCTCATGGCACTGGAGCGTTCTGCCTGACTTTCACCCTTATGGATTCCTATGTTTTTTAAGATAATATTTCTGCCTCTGGGTTTTATAATATCTCTTCCAAGTGCTTTAAATACCTTTTTGAATTCTCCTTCTTTATCTTTCTGTCTGATCCAGTCAAAGGAATCCAGTACCCGATCTACTTCTATATACTTCTTTGTATCTGCATCCTCAAAAGCAGCAGCCTCAATCCGTTCATAAATGTTTTTGTCATTTTTAATTTTTTCCAGATAGGTCTCGTATTTAGGATAGTTCTGGATATAGCGATCCAAAAGCTCTTTGGCTTCCTGTCTCCAATCCCCTATCTTTTTCTCCGGTGTAAAGAGTCCCTGACGCAGCTTTCCGTTTTCATCAATATACTCTACTGTCTCACGGCTGCTCATGCTGGCTCCTACGGTATGGTTGACCGTATCCTGCAGATAGATGACCGGATCTTTCGCACCGTGAAGCACCTCACCCAGAGGAGGAAGTGCCTGATCCGGTGAAAGGCTGTTCAGTTCCTTCTGATTCCGAAGGATAAGATCGTGCAGAGCCTTATATTCCGGTCTCTTTTTCTCTTTGTCTGGAAAACGGTTTAAATCTGTCACGCACCGGTCATACAGACCACGGATCGTTTCATATTCTCCCTGTGTCATAGGAAGCAGGCTTCCAGTTCCGCTTCGTCTGAGATAATGAGGCTGCAGGGCAGATAACAGCTGTTCCATCGTTCCTTCCACTGCCCTGGCAGATGGCCGGCTCTTAAGCTTCATCCAGCTATCCTGCAGTTCCATATAGGCAGTACCGGAAACATCACCATAATAAGGGGATTCTTTATCGATGGGGATAAACATTCTGTTGTCGTTTAAGTTCTGTAACGGTGCATCCAGTTCCAGTTCTTCTGCTTCCTTCTTCTGAAGAATGTCATCATACCTGGCCGTCTCCGCCTGATACTTTCTGTAGGTATCTGCCAGCTCCGGCTCTTTTTCCTGAGCCACATCTTTCAGAGAATGAAGTTCCATCACTCTCCATAGCTTTTCAAGTTCTTCCCGAAACTGTCCCCTGCTGCGGTTTTCCTTTGGAAACAGGGTATCTTCCGGGATTTCATTCCCCTCTTTATCTTTATCCAGCTGAAATTCCTTATAGATCTGATACAGGGTGCTGTAGGCATCCTCAGGGGAATCGTTATATTTTTCACCATTGTCTGCGTAGTCTGCTACAAAGCTTAGTGCTTTCTGGATTCTGACCACCTCACGGTCACTGGCTGAAAGCACCATGTTTTTCTGTTCCTGTTCCAATAGGATCTTATTTTCTGGTATCTTGTATCTCATAAATTTGCCTCCTTATATTAAAGATGTACTTCACGACTTTTAAATTTACTTTTTTTCGGCTGATAGTGCTCTGCAATGGATCTTTCATTTTTGTAGACTTTATGGAGCATGTCCCGTACGTGGCGGGGGGTAATATCCTCTTTTTTGTCAAGCAGCTTATCAATCTGGTCTTTCAAGTCTCTGGAATCTGCCATTTGCTTACCGGCTGTTTCTTTCATCTTTGCATATTCTTCTGCTTTCTCCGGCTCCATCTTTCCTATTTCTGTCTGATTCAGAGCTTCCAATCGTTTTTCTTCTTTCGTTTCCTGCGCAGCAATATAATCACGGATGGTTTTCATGTCCTCATACATCTGGTTCCTATCTGGCTTTTCTGTCAATTTCTTTCGGATCTCATACTGCATCCGCTTGAAGGAAAGCTGCTGTTTCTCAGCCTTTTCTCCCTCGCTGTCTCTATTTTTTACGGATAACATTCCGTCTGACAGCACCGTCTGGCTGTAATTCCACAGACGTTCCTGGGCCTTTAATGCCTTTTGTCCCTGAATACGTACCGGATCATCTTCTCTTAGCCGGATCAGATTGTTCTGAAGCGTGTTCTTCATCTGGCTGCCGATCTGCTCAGACAGATACGCTGCTAACTGGGAATCAGATTTTTTCTCCATGTTTTCTTGATGCTGTTTCTGCAATTTGACGGCGGTCTCGTAAAACTTAACACTTTCCGGCTTATTCTGGATCGTCTGCTGAAGCTTTCTTGCAATAGCCAGACGCATCATGGAATCCCCGCTTAAAAAGATCACATGCTTTTTCTTGTCATAATTGGTAATGGACTGGTCTAAGTTCCTTCTGGCCTGCTCCAAAGCCTCATAGCGTTCTTTTAGCGTTGCTTCCAGATTTTCCTGCAAATCCTTTCCAATCTTTTCATATGCTTCGATATAACTGTTTAAAGCACTGTTCATATCCCTATATTCTCTGGTGCGGTGGTCTATATCCCGTCCCCCATGCTCATCAAAGAGAGCTTTTGCATTGCGAAAGATTTCACAGTCCTTAGCCCGAAGTTCTTCCAGTTTTTTAAGATCAGGGCCTTCCATTCCATGTTTGTTGTACCTACGCACCGGCCTGAGCGTCTTATCATTCAGAATCGGTGCTTTTTCCGGTTTCAGGCCCTCCTTTTCCTTCATAGCTTCCTGGTAGTTTATAAGTTCAGACCTATGTGATTCTGCTACCCAGAAGATGTTATGGGGGGTTCGTCCACGAACCTCCTCCGGTATCAGCGCATCCATAGTCAGATTTTCCCAGTCTTTGTCCTCCTTTGCAATAAAGATCGTACCCTTTTTATTCACCCATTTACCTTTTTCAGAAAGTTTTGAATCCGGATGATCCTGATCTTCATATGCCTTTATCATTCCCTTCAGGGCGTTCAGACGTTTTTTTGCGGCACTGACCTGATCGTTATGAAAACCGTAGGGCTGCAGAAGCTCTTCCAGTTTTTCAGGTGTCATATCCTTAACGGCCTGAGACATTTTCCCTGTTATGACCTTTAAATTTTTCTTTGCTGCCAGCTGCAAAACATTGTCGCCTTTGATCGCTCCAAAGGAATTATCGTTATCGATTCCCTGAACTCCCAGAAGCTTTGGCTGAGCCGGATCGGAAAAATCCATTTTAAGGAAAAAGTTATATGCGTTCCTGTCTGTATTCCCGCATATATAATCCAGGATCTGAAGATCTGCAAGGGAGCTAAGCATTTCTTTTTTGTCAAACTCCTGTTTAGACATATTGAAAAAGGGATGTTTATCAGGGATATTCCGCGGGTCTACGGTATCCGACCCCGCTGCATCCATCATAATGCCCGGTATATTGGTATCTCCCCGTTTCACTGTTACACGGCGGCTCCTGACCAGCAGATCCGGAAAACCAAGGGCATCGGCTACATCGTTCATCGCCTGGGAACGTTTTGCCAGCTCATCACCTTCATGGATCCCTGAATCTTCTAATACCCCGTGTGTATTCTCAAGCTTCTGAATATCCATTCCCAGCTTAAAAAAGATAGCTTTAAACTCGCTTCCCGCTTTATCTTCCATACGAATCCAGCCGATCATCCTCAACTCATTAATCAAATGTCGTGGATTCCCGTATCTTACGTACCAGTCAGCTGCATCGTCAATCCCACTATAAATACGAGGGCTCTGTTTAATCTTCTCAAAATATTTCTTATATTTAGGATAGGTCCTGATATAACGGTCCAGAAGCGCATCCGCTTCCTTTTTCCTGTCTCCCCGCTTTTTCTCCTGTGTAAAGAAGCCCTGGCGCAGTTTTCCGTTTTCATCCACGTACTCTACGGTCTCACGGCTGCTCATCCTGCTTCCTGCGGTATTGTTTTTCGTATCTTGAAGATAGATGACCGGATCCTTGGATCCCTGAAGCACGTTTCCCAGTGCTGGCAGAGATTCATTCTCTGAAAGGCTTTTCAGATTTTTCTGATTCTGAGCAAGGATGGAGTGAAGCGCCTTATATTCCGGCTTCTGTTTCTCTTCAGCTGAAACAACGCCAAGATCTTGCGTGCACATATCGTGCAGACTGCAGATCTTGGCATATTCTTCCGATGTCATAGGGAACATGGTTCCGGTTCCGGTGCGCCTGATATAATGAAGCTGCATAGCTGACAACAGTTTCTCCATATCTGTTGCAAGCTTATCCGGAATGGTTGGCTGGTTTTTTAACTTCATCCAGCTATCCTGCAGCTCCTTATAGGCAGTATTAGAAACGTACTCGTAGTAGGGGGAGTTTTCGTTAATAGGGACAAACGGATTATTTTCGTCCGGGTTCTGCGCCGGAACATCCAGTTCATTCTCTTCTTGTAAGCGAAGCATGTTATCATATTTTACCTGATCCGCCTGATATATCTTATAGGTATCTGCCAGATCATGTTCTTTTAGCAACGAATGGAGCTGCAGAACTCTCCACAGCTTTTCAAGCTCTGCCTGGAAGTTTTCTTTGCTGTGTGGTTTCTCTTTTTCTTTCGCAATCTGAAATTCTGAATAAATCTGATGCAAGGCATCATAAGCCTCTTTGAGAGAAGCTTCATATTTATCATCTCTTCCTGCATAGTCTGCCACAAAGCCTAAGGCTTTCTGGATCCGGACTACTTCATGGTCACCGGCTGAAAGTACTAAATTCCTCTGTTCCTGCTCCAATACCTTTCTGTCTTTCGGGATCTGATATTTCATAAACCTGCCTCCTTACACAGCCGCTTGTTTTTTTCTGCCCTCATTATAGCAGAACCCGTGGGACAAATGTGGGACAATTTTTGAATCCGCTTATAAGTGATGGACAAATATTTTTCATTCATAAAAATGTAAGAAACCGACTGAAATCTGTCCCACATTTGTCCTATAAGTTCTGCTATAATAAGGTCGTCTTTAAAAAAGAGTACAGGAAAAAGTGAGGAGAGATGATCATGAGAAAAAAGATTCAGATGAGATGTGCCGTCCTGGCATTTACCGGGGCATTTATGCTTGGAGCCACAGCCTGTGGAAGTAAGAACGCAAAGGAAACAGAAACAGCAGTCCAGACAGAAACCAGTGCAGAAGCAGCCGAAGAAAGCACAGAGGACGAAACAGAAACAGCAGGTTCTGAGGATGAGACCTATGTAGACGGAGCTGCTAGTCTTCGCACCGATGAACCGATCACAGTCGTACCCTATGGAAACAGCTTGTCCATTGACGGAGACATGGATGCTGCATTTTCCGCTTCCTTTGATCCAAAAGAGGATCTAACAAAGGATGATGAGGGATATAAGCTGCATTTTAAAGCATATTACCGGGAAGAATATGACATGGTTGATATGCATCTGCTGCGCCCGGGGGATACCATTGTTGTAGGAGGCGAAGATGTCCTGATCAACACCATCGAATTTACCGATGATGGCATCTACAAGGTCAATGGAGGAGATATTGACAACGGCGGATATGCTTTTAAGACCGATGGTGATACCTTATATTATTCCTTCGGCTTTTCTGACCTGGGCACCTATGCAGAATTAGGAGAAAATACACTGCCTGTTTCTGACAGCTGTGTGATCCATGACAACTCATTGCAGGAGGATAAAACACTTACTGTTGAGGACATTGCCTCCGGAAAAGAAGATCCGGGCTTTACCATGTATGATACCACGATCTCTGTGGAAGATGGCCAGATCACGGAGATCGACAGAGCTTACCGCCCATAAATAAAGGCGGTAAAGTCAAAACTGTTAAACCCAATCTGTACAATCAGCAAAAAGCTCCCTTCCCGACAGACAGGATACTGTAAAAATCCTGTTTGCCTGAAAGGGAGCTTTTGTGTTATGATAAGTCAAAACAGTTAGCTTATGCTAACATCGGAGGACGGGATGGAATTAAGACAATTAGAGTATTTTATGATCACCTGTGAAAAAGGCAGCTTTAATCAGGCCGCCGAATGCCTTTATACCACACAGCCAAACGTAAGCAAGGTCATCAGTTCCCTGGAAAAGGAGCTGGGACGCCCTCTTTTTGAGCGAAGCAGCCGCGGGATCCGCATTACTCCATACGGAGAAACCGTCCGGGAATATGCCCAGAATATCCTTCATAATGTCAGCCTCATCGGCTCTCTGGCTGACCATAATCAGGGCCAGAAATTCAGCCTTGCTACCTATCCCAGCAATATGATCTCCCGTCTTCTCACGGATTTCTATCAGGAAATGGGAGATTCGTACATCGTAGAGCACTTAGAAGGTACTGTGGAAGAGATCAGCAACCGGGTGGCCCAGGGACTTTCTGAGATCGGGATCGTCTACATTGCAGAGAAACAGCTGCAGCAGTTTCAGCACATTTTATCCCATAAAAAACTGAAATTCATTTCCATGGACGTAAAGGAAGCCTGCGTCTATGTGGGGCCGAACCACCCCCGTTATCACGATGAATGCATTGATTTTCAGGAGCTTTCTTCCCTTTCCTTTGTCCGAGGGGTGCGGGAATTTTTCTCAGTAGAACATCATTTAAGCCATGTGAGCCTGGGCGCCATCAGCACGGAACAGCTCCATTATTCTTTTTTTACCAACAGCGACCATCTGACCATCAACCTGCTGATGAACACGGATATCTGCAGTCTTGGCATTAATTTTCTCTATGACCAGTACCGCCAGTACGATATACGGCAGCTGAAGATCAACAACTGCGAGCCGTTTCTTCTGATCGGCTATATCTGTCCGGAAGATGGAAAATTAAGTACAGCCGCCCAGTGGTTTATCCGCCATTTTCAGAAAATCCTGTAGGAATTTTTGCCCTGTTATAACATTTTGGAATAACTAAGCCCCTCTAAATTTATCAGTAGTAAGTTTCAACTAACTTATGTTATACTCTCCTCCGTGAAAAAAATATACCAACCGACAGAATTGTCAACAGGAGGAAACTTATGAAAAAAAGATGGGGCACCCTGCTTCTTGCAGGTCTCTTAGGTACTGCCGTATTAAGCGGCTGCGGTTCATCCGCTTCTGACTCTGCATCCACTGCTGCTGCAGATTCTTCTGCCGCAGATGCAACTGCTGCTTCTGAAAGCCAGAAAGAAGATCTGGTTTTTGTAAACTATCGCGATATCCGCGATCTGAACCCACATTTATATGCCGGAGAGATGTATGCACAGGAAATGCTTTATGAAGGCCTTGTGAATATCACCGCAGACGGCTTTGAAGGCTGTCTGGCTGAAAGCTGGGATGTCAGCGAAGACGGCAAGATCTACACCTTCCATATCCGTCCGGGCGTGCTGTTCTCAGACGGTGAAAAGTGCGATGCTTATGCCATCAAGGCGAACTTTGATGCGATCTTAGAGAACAAAGACCGTCATACCTGGCTGGAGATGATGCACCTTTTAGTGGGTGTAAGTGCTCCGGATGAGAATACCTTCGTGATTGAATTGTCTGAGCCTTACTACCCGCTTTTAACAGAGCTTGGCGTAACAAGACCATTTGCCATGATCTCCCCGAAAGCCATGAAAAACGGCAGCACTAAGGACGGCGTAGAAGCCTATATCGGAACCGGTCCTTATGTGCTTGATGAGTTTGTTACCGATGAATATGCTATCTTTAAGGCAAACCCGAACTACTGGGGCGAACAGCCTGCGATCAAGACCATTACCGTAAAGGTGATCCCGGACAACCAGACCCGTATCCTGGCTCTGGAAAAGGGTGAGATCGATATGATTTTCGGTAAGAACATGATCGATGCAGACGGGATCAACCAGTATTTAGACAGCGATCAGTTTACAGTAGAGCTTTCTGATCCTACTTCCACCAGACAAATCGTTTTAAATACTTCCTCTGATATCCTTTCGGAAAAAGAGGTGCGTGTGGCCCTTCAGCATGCTACCAATAAGCAGAATATCTCCGACGGTATTTTCTACGGTCTGGAAAAACCGGCTGACACCCTATTTGCCTCTACTATTCCATATTGTAATATTGACCTGGCACCTTATGCCTACGATTTAGAGCTGGCCGGTCAGATCCTGGATGAGGCCGGATGGAAGATGGGTTCCGGCAATGTCCGTGAGAAGGACGGAAAGCAGTTAAATATCGATCTGCTCTACAACAGCGACAGCGTAACAGAAAAATCCATTGCAGAATACCTGCAGAGTGAATATCAGTCCATCGGTGTTTCCTTAAATATCCACGGAGAAGAGGAACAGTCCTACCGTGATAATATGAAGGCTGGTAACTTTGACATGGTATTTAACATCTGCTGGGGTACTCCATACGACCCGCAGTCCTCTCTGGCCGCTATGCGTGCTCCTGTATACGGTGACTACGCAGCTCAGCTTGGCCTGGAAGATAAGGCAGAGATTGATGAAGCCATCACAGAGATCCTCATTACCACCGATGAAGACAGACGTCAGGAGCTTTATACCTACGTTCTCACTCATCTCCACGAGGATGCCGTTTACATTCCACTGACCTATGAGTGCAACAAAGCCATTTATCGTTCCGATATGAAGGGCTTCCATTTTACCCAGACCCAGTACGAGGTTCCATTTAAGGATTTCTCATTCTAAACGTGTATAGGAAGCCGTCTCTTTAGAGGCGGCTTCCTGATTTTTTCCGGAGGTACTATTTTGAAACCATATATCATCAAGCGGATCCTTTCTGCGATCCCCCTTCTTCTCATTATTTCCTTTGTGTGCTTTGTGTTTATCAACCTGATCCCATCGGATCCGGCTGAAGTGGCGCTGCGTGTGCGCCAGGTTCCCATTATCACCGAAGATGCCATTGCCGAGGTCCGGGCAGAACTCGGTCTTGATAAGCCTTATCTGGTCCGCTATTTCACCTGGGTGTTTGACTGTCTCCACGGAGATTTCGGCATCAGCTATGTCAATCCGGCCCGTACCGTAGGCGGAGAACTTTTGCGCTGTATGCCGGCCACCTTGCAGTTAGCCGGAGCCTCTTTAATCATGGTGATCTTATTAAGTCTTCCGATCGGCTTTTTATGCGCCGTTTACAAGGATGGATGGTTTGACCGGATCATGCGCGGCATTGTCTTTATGACTACGGCTATGCCTGCTTACTGGGTAGGACTTCTGTTAATGTGGCTGGTTTCCATTAAACTGGATCTGCTGCCTACCAGCGGCAACGGCACCATCAAACACCTGATTCTTCCTGCCTTTACCGTATCTTTAAGCTATATTTCCACCTATATCCGTCTGATCCGCAATAACATGCTGGAAAATATGAAACAGGACTATGTGCTTTATGCCAATGTGCGTGGTCTGCCCCAGAAATCCATTCTGGTAAAACATATCCTGAAAAACTCCATGCATACCTGTATCGTGGCTATCGGTATGAGTATCCCCCAGCTGATCTCAGGCACCATTGTAGTAGAAAATGTATTTGCATGGCCGGGACTGGGAACCTTGTGCATCAGTTCCATTTTTAACCGGGACTATCCTGTTATTCAGACCTATGTACTTTTGATCGGCGTTCTATTTGTTGTATTTAACCTGCTTTTTGATATCCTGCAGACGGTATCCGACCCTCGTATGCGAAAGGAGAAAAATTAATGCTGCACCGTTTTCTTCATAATAAGACTGCTGTAGGCACGGTAACACTGGTGCTTATCGTCGCCTTGATGGGTATTTTTGCCCCCCTCATCGCCCCTCATGACCCCTATGCTACCGATATCCTGAATAAATTTGCCCATTTCAGCAAGGAATATCCCCTTGGCACCGATAACCTGGGCCGCTGTATCCTTTCACGCATGATCTACGGCATCCGTCCTACGCTCGGTCTTGCTGTGCTGACCATGTTTGGCACCATCGGCCTTGGAGCTCTCATGGGCCTTCTGGCCGGTTATTTTCGCGGCATTACCGAAGAGCTGATCATGCGTGTGGTAGATGTCATGCTGTCTTTTCCCAGTCAGATCATGGTATTTGCTGTAGTTGCTCTGTTGGGCATCAACGTCCAGAACGTGATCCTTGCAAATGTTTTTATTAAATGGGCCTGGTACGCCCGTATGATCCGTACCGGTGTTATGCAGTACCGTGACCGCAATTTCGTCCAGTTTTCACGCTGCGTGGGAACTCCGGAACGTTTTATCCTGTTCCGTCATCTGGTTCCGTCCATTGCAGCCGATCTGGCTGTCCTTTCCTCACTGGATGTAGGCTGGGCTATTATCAACATTTCTACTTTGTCATTCCTGGGACTTGGAGTGCAGGCACCTACTCCGGAATGGGGCGCCATGCTCAGTGAAGCGAAAAATGTACTGACCAGCAATCCGGCGCAGATGCTTGTGCCGGGAATTGCCATCGTAGTCCTGGTCTCTGCCTTTAACTTAATGGGTGATGCCATCCGTGACGTGTTAGATCCGAAGGAGGTGCTGTAATGTCTGCTATTTTAAAAGTAGAAAACTTAAATGTTACTCTCACCCACCGTAAAACTTCCAAAAAACTGGTGGAAGACGTTAGCTTTGAAGTACATCCCGGCGAATGCTTAGGAATCCTAGGAGAGTCCGGAAGCGGTAAAAGCATGACGGTAAAATCGGTTCTGGGTCTGTTAGATAAAAATTTCAAAATCTCCGGAAATGCCGTTTTTGACGGTCAGGATCTGTTAGCTGCGTCAAAAGAAGAACTTAGAAAAATCCGTGGAAGCCGGATCACCATGGTACTGCAAAATCCTATGACCTGTTTTGATCCCCTTTACCGCATCGGAAAACAGATGGCAGAGACCTTTGCTACCCACACCAGCTGGAATGCCGGAGAGATCCGCACACACAGCCTTGAAATTCTGGAGCAGATGCGGATCCGGGGCGGAGAAGAAGTTCTTGAAAAATATCCCCACCAGTTATCCGGAGGTATGCTCCAGCGTATTATGATCGGTATTGCCATGGCTCTGCAGCCGGAGCTTCTGATCGCTGATGAACCCACTACTGCTATTGATGCCATTACCCAGTATGAGATCCTGGAAGAATTTATCCGTATCAAGAAACAGAAAAATACAGCCATGCTGTTCATCACGCACGATCTGGGAGCCATCTCCAAAGTGGCTGACCGTATTCTGGTCATGAACAGCGGACAGGTGGTAGACAGCGGAAGCTTTGAACACATCCTGACTCATGCTCAGGACCCGTATACCCGTATGCTGGTAGAAAAGCGTTCTGCCGTTATGCACCGTTACCGCCAGATCCTACACGGAAAGGAGAACACTCATGCTTGAAGTAAATAATATCTGTGTCAGTTTCCGCAGTGAACGTCAGGAGAAACTGTTTGGCTCTGCAAGAGACCAGGTTCTTTTTGATGTTTCTTTCCATGTGCCAAAAGGAAGCTGCCTTGGAATCCTTGGAGAATCCGGAAGCGGTAAATCTACCTTAGGACGGGTAATCTGCGGCCTGTTAAAGCCGGACAAAGGGGAACTGAAGATCCACGGCACCTCCGTTTACGATTCCAGAAACGGCCGTAAAAACCTGCAGAAGCGTTTAAGCGTTGTTTTTCAGGATTATACCACCTCTGCCAATCCACGTTTCCGGGTAAAAGAGATCATCGCAGAAGGTCTTGCTGCAAGAGAGCGCAACCAGAAAATCCGCTTAAACCGCGCCGAAGAAACCAGCCGGCTCTTAGAGCTTGTAGGCTTAAACAGCTCCTATGCAAACCGCTATCCCCACGAATTATCCGGCGGGCAGCTGCAGCGTGTCTGCATTGCACGAGCCGTGGCCTGCGAACCTGAGATCATCCTTTTTGACGAAGCTATTTCCTCTCTGGATGCCCATACGCAGGTCCAGATCATGGATCTGCTCCATTCTTTAAAGGAGAAACTGGGGCTGACGTATATTTTCATCACCCACGATCTGACCTCTGTCACCTATCTGTGTGATGATGTGCTCTTTCTCTACCATGGACGGATCACCGAACACATTCCGGTATCCCGTATCCCGGAAACGAAAGATGAATATGCAAAAAAACTTCTGGCATCTATCATCGAGTTTAAAGAACCAGATGAGCCGGAACAATCTAAAATAAGGAGAAACACTAGAATTTATGAGACTGTCTGACTTAAAAGCCGGAAGCGGGATCAAACAGACACTCCTGCTTCCCATCACCAGTCCCTATCCCATTGAAATGACCGTTATCTGCGGCTGCCGACCGGGAAAGACTCTGGTTGTCACAGCCGGTGTCCATGGCTGCGAATATGTAGGCATAGAAACCTTAACTCGGCTGAAAGAAGAACTTACACCTGATGTTCTGTCCGGACGGATGATCTTGCTCCCTTTAGTTAATCCAGAAGGATTTTACCTAGGAAGCAAGCAGACCGTTCCCACCGACGGGAAGAACTTAAACCGCATGTTCCCCGGGGACCCGAACGGAACTTTTTCAAGCCGTCTTGCCAAAGTTTTAGAAGATACCTTATATCCGGAAGCTGATTTTTTGATAGATCTGCACGGAGGGGATGTAAATGAAGCACTGACTCCACTGATTTTCTTTCCCACAGCCGTCCCTCAGGCCTTAGCGTTACAATCCGCTGCAGCGGCTGCAGCTCTCTCTGTGCCTTATCGGGTCTCATCCACCTCGAAAAACGGGCTTTACAGCCGGGCCGCCCAGTGTGGTGTCCCCGCCCTTTTAGTGGAACGTGGTGAAAAGGGGCTGTGGAGCAAAGAGGAAGTTTCGGCATGTAAAAACAATCTATATGAATTAATGCACCATCTTAAAATCCTGTCCGCCGTTCCGGTCCCTCCGACCTCTCTGGCCCCATTTTACAGCGATTTTAAGCAGGTGGAGATCTGTGAAGCCATTTATGAAGAGGCTCCCGCAAATGGTTTCTGGTATCCGGCTGTTTCAAGTGCCGGTGAAACATGCAAACAGGGTGCCTTACTTGGCACCCTGAAGGATATTCACGGAGATGTGATTTTTCGTTCCATTGCTCCCTTTGACGGAGTCGTACTTTATTTCACCTTAAGTCTGGGCGTTTCCTGCAAAGATCCGCTGATCGCATACGGGAAAATCTCTTCCTAAATAAGCAGATCCCTGTTATTTTCCAAAAATTTTATCTAACGTCCTGGCGATGGTCTGCATATCAATCGGCTTTGCGATATGAGCGTTCATTCCGGCTTCAAATGACTTTTTCCGGTCCTCGTCAAATGCATTGGCCGTCATTGCAACAATGGGTATATTGGCTTTTTTGTTGTTCTGCAAAGTGCGGATCTCACGAGTAGCCATATACCCATCCATC
>CAVFER010000055.1:0-17895 GCA_963621525.1 bacterium
ACACTAGGGAAAAAGTGTGTACATCAAAAAATAATTATGTTATCATAGAGTACATAAGATACCGGGGGAGGTGGCCACATGCTTGAATTTAAAGACATCTTAGGACATGAACCGATCAAAGAACATTTTCAGAATGCGGCAGCAACAGGAAAAGTTTCCCACGCTTATATTTTAAGCGGTGAAGAAGGAATGGGAAAAAAGACCCTTGCAAATGCCTTTGCCATGGCTCTTCTCTGTGAAGAAGGAGGCAAAGAGCCCTGTATGCAGTGTCATGCCTGCAAGCAGGTCCTTTCAGGAAACCACCCGGATCTGATCTATGTAACACATGAAAAACCGGCCAGTATGGGTGTAGATGATATCCGTGAGCAGATCAATGATACCATTATGGTGCGTCCTTACAGCAGTCAGTATAAGATCTACATTGTAGATGAAGCGCAGAAAATGACAGTGCAGGCCCAGAATGCTCTTTTGAAGACCATAGAAGAGCCGCCGGCCTATGCAGTGGTCATGCTTTTAACTACAAACCCGGATGCATTTTTACAGACCATTCTTTCACGGTGTGTGCAGCTGAAACTGAAACCATTAAAAGACTCTGTTGTGAAGGATTATCTGGAAGAAAAGCTTCAGGTAAAGGACATTCAGGCAGAAATATACAGTGCATTTGCAAGAGGAAATCTGGGCAAAGCAATTCATCTGGCCCAGTCAGAGGACTTTAAGATGATGTATGAAGAGATTTTAAAGCTGTTAAAAGAGATTAAGGAAATGGATATTTCCCAGCTTTTGGATGTGATCCGCAAATTAAAAGATGACAATACGGATATTAAGGAATGTCTGGATTTTATGCAGATGTGGTACCGTGATATCCTGATGTATAAAACAACCAAAGATTTAAACCTTCTCATTTTCAAGGATGAGTTTTCCGCAGTGAAGAAGGCGGCATCTTTAAGCAGTTATGAAGGGCTGGAACGGATACTTGAGGCCATTGACAAGGCCAGAGTCCGTCTGGATGCCAATGTAAATATGGAACTGGTCATGGAGCTTTTACTTCTGACCATGAAAGAAAACTAATCGTGTATGAGTGGTGTTTTTTAGGAAAGGAAATTAAGTAAGAGAAATGTTAACAGTAATCGGAGTACGTTTTCGGGCTGCCGGAAAGATTTACTATTTTGATCCGGCGGACCGTCAGATAAAGATCGGGGACCATGTGATCGTAGAAACGGCCAGAGGCATTGAATATGGTTATGTAGTTCTTGGAAACAGAGAAGTAGATGAGACAAAGGTAATACCGCCGCTTAAGCCGGTGATCCGTATGGCAACAGATGAAGACCGTGCCATTGAGGCAAAAAATAAAGAGAAAGAAAAAGAAGCATTTAAGATCTGCCAGGAAAAAATCAAAAAGCACAATCTGGAAATGAAGCTGATCGATGCGGAATATACTTTTGACAATAACAAGGTGCTGTTTTACTTTACAGCAGACGGAAGAATTGACTTCAGAGAGCTGGTAAAGGACCTTGCAAGTGTGTTTAAGACCCGTATTGAGCTGCGCCAGGTAGGTGTAAGAGACGAGACCAAGATCATGGGTGGTATCGGTATCTGCGGAAGACCGCTGTGCTGCCATTCTTATCTGTCTGAGTTCATTCCGGTTTCTATTAAAATGGCAAAGGAACAGAACCTGTCCTTAAATCCAACCAAGATCTCCGGCGTGTGCGGAAGACTGATGTGCTGCCTGAAAAATGAGGAAGAGACCTACGAGGTATTAAACAGCAAGCTGCCGGGAATCGGTGATACAGTTACCACTGCAGACGGCCTGAAAGGAGAAGTCCACAGTGTGAATGTGCTGCGCCAGACTGTAAAGGTGGTCGTAGTAGTAGACAAGGATGAAAAAGAGATCCGTGAATACAAGGTAGACCAGTTAAAGTTCAAGCCCAGAAGAAAGAAGGGCAAAGGCGGCGAAAAGCAGGACGAAGCAGAGTTAAAGAAGCTGGAAGCGCTGGAAAAGCGGGAAGGAAAGTCAAAGCTGAATGATAAATAGAGAAATGGAACACAGCTGGAGACAGGAAGGAAATATCCTCTTAAGGGATGATGAACGGATCGACGATCTTCAGAGAAATCATTACGGCATCATCCAGAGAAAAGGCACCTTCTGTTTTGGTATGGATGCGGTGCTGCTGTCTGGTTTTGCTGTGGTAAAGCCGGGAGAAAAGGCGCTGGATCTGGGAACAGGAACCGGTATCATCCCCATTCTTTTAGAGGCGAAAACGAAAGGAAAGCACTTTATAGGCCTTGAGATCCAGGAAGAATCTGCGGATATGGCCAGGAGAAGTGTGAAATACAATCACCTGGAAGAAAAGGTGGAAATCGTAACAGGAGATATCAAGGAGGCCGGAAGCAGGTTTGCACTGGCTTCTTTTGATGTGGTCACCAGCAATCCTCCTTATATGAATGACGCCCACGGCATCAAAAATCCGGGAGATGCCAAGGCTATTGCCCGCCATGAGGTGCTTTGCACTTTAGATGATGTGGTAAGAGAAGGCACAAGAGTGTTAAAACCAGGGGGACGATTTTATATGGTCCACCGCCCCAGAAGGCTGATCGAGATCTTACAGACCATGAAGCAGTATGGCCTGGAGCCAAAACGGATGAAGTTTGTACATCCCTATAAGGACCGGGAAGCCAATATGGTGCTTATTGAGGCAGTAAGAGGCGGCGGAGCCCTGATGAAGGTGGAAGCGCCTGTTATTGTGTTTGATGAAAACGGGGAGTATTCACAGGAGATACGGACTACTTACGGGTATTAAAAAGTTGGCCCCGATGCTTTAGCGTCAGGGGAAAAGCGGCCAAAAAGGCAGGTGCCTGAAAGGCTCCGGGAGGACATCTTATTTGCAGAGGAAAAATATATGACGGGAAAATTATATCTGTGTGCAACACCTATCGGTAATCTGGAAGATATTACCTATAGGGTGTTAAAAACATTAAAAGAGGCAGATCTGATCGCAGCGGAAGATACAAGACACAGTATTAAGCTGTTGAATCATTTTGATATAAAAACACCTATGACCAGTTATCATGAGTATAACAAGGTGGAAAAGGCAAAATATCTGGTAGAAAAAATGGCAGAGGGAACTAATATCGCTTTGATCACCGATGCGGGAACACCAGGTATATCTGACCCGGGAGAAGAACTGGTAAGACAGTGCTATGAAGCAGGTATTCCGGTAACATCTCTTCCAGGACCTGCAGCCTGCATCACTGCCCTTACCATGTCAGGACTTCCTACCAGAAGGTTCTGCTTTGAGGCATTTCTGCCAGCAGAAAAAAGTGATAAAAAAGAACGCCAGAGGATCTTAGAGGAACTGAAAAAAGAAACCAGGACCATGATCGTATACGAGGCGCCTCATCATCTGGTGGCAACCTTAGAAGATCTGTACGGGGCACTGGGAAACCGGAAGATCACCATCTGCAGAGAACTTACCAAGAAGTTTGAAAGCGCCTTCCAGACCACCTTTGAAGAAGCACTGGCTCACTATGAAACAGAAGAGCCAAAGGGAGAATGCGTCATCGTCATTGCCGGAAAACCGGTAGAAGAGATCCGTGAAGAAGAGATCCGCGCCTGGGAAGAGATGCCTATTGAAGAGCATATGGAGCATTACCTGTCCCAGGGAATGGATAAAAAAGAAGCCATGAAGGCAGTTGCAAAAGACAGAGGAATATCCAAGAGGGATGTGTATCAGCAGCTGCTGTAGGAATAATAAGTTTTAGAAAAAGAGATAGCTGTCATGCAGAATATAATGTGTGGCAGATAGTTGCCAAAGCAACCGCGCCTCGGCGCGAGAATCCGACAAGCCGGATCCTTTTTATTGTAATTGATTAGAAAAAATTGTCGGTTGATATGGTATGCGCATGAAATGTGCGTGATGCAGAAATATTCGCTCATGTTTTGTGAAATTTGGTCGGATTTGGGATTGAGCCAGAATATCTGAAAGATACGGGACAGAAACGAAAAGAAAGTTGATTAACGTATATCAAAAATACATCTTGACAAACGATAGCTCTTCCTGTAGTATTACTTTGAAGTTCAAAGTATTTCTGCGGAAAGGTAAGAAAAATGACTACAAAAATTATAGGAACTGGTTCCTATGTACCGGCTCAGATCGTAACAAATGATGACCTGTCAAAGATCGTCGAAACCAATGACCAGTGGATCCGCAGCCGCACGGGGATCGGAGAGAGAAGGATCGCTACAGACGACAGTACATCAGATATGGCAGCGAAAGCAGCCGAAAGAGCCATTGAGCAGGCGGGAATAAGCCCGGAAGAGATCGACCTGATCATCCTGGCTACTTCATCACCGGATTACTGCTTCCCAAATGGAGCCTGTGAGGTACAGGCAAAAGTTGGCGCAGTGAATGCAGCCTGCTTTGATATCAGTTCTGCATGTACCGGTTTTGTGTTTGCTTTAAGCACTGCACATGCCTATATTTCTTCCGGTCTTTATAAAACAGCCCTTGTAATTGGCGCTGACCTGTTAAGCAAGTTAGTAGACTGGACAGACAGAAGCACCTGCGTTCTTTTTGGAGACGGAGCAGGAGCAGCAGTGGTAACAGCAGCTGAAAAAGGCATCATCGGCCTGAACATGCATTCCAACGGAGCCAAAGGCGGAGTACTGACCTGTGGAAGCCGTTCTACGGGAAACTTCTTATTAGGAAAGAAACCGGAGCTTGGCTACATGACCATGGAAGGACAGGAAGTGTTCAAATTTGCTGTAAAGCAGGTTCCAGAGTGTATCAAAGAAGTTTTGAAAGATACGGGAAATACAGCAGAAGAGATTGACCAGTTCATCATCCACCAGGCAAATTACCGCATCATTGAGTCCATTGCAAAACGCCTGAAAGTGGATCTGGAAAAGTTCCCGGTAAACATGGAACACTATGGAAATACATCCGGTGCGTCTGTACCAATCTTATTAGATGAGTTAAACAGAGCCGGAAAGCTTAAAACCGGAGATAAGCTGGTATTAGCCGGATTTGGCGCAGGTCTTACCTGGGGCGCCATGTTACTGGAGTGGTAACCAACGTAATACACTCGCAGCGGCTTCGCCGCAGCGGATAACCTAAATATAATTCAAAATTCAATGAAAAAGGAGAACAATATCATGTTAGAGAAGATGAAAGAAATCATTGCAGATCAGTTAAGCGTGGATGCAGACAGCATCACAGAGGCTTCCTCTTTTAAGGAAGATTTAGGAGCAGACTCCCTGGATCTGTTCGAACTGGTTATGGCTTTAGAGGATGAGTATTCCGTAGAAATCCCTGCAGAAGACTTAGAAAACCTGGTTACTGTAGGCGATGTTATGAACTACTTAAAGGGAAAAGGCGTTGAGGCTTAATCATAAGCAGATATGCTGCCTGGCGGCAATGAAAGTCAGTTGTTCTGCTTTAGGCAGAGCAGATTAATGCAATAGCAACAGGGGGACGGCGTGCTTACTATGGGAAGCACGCTGTTTCTACAAGGCTACGGGAAAATCCCGGAATTTTGGAGGAAAGAATGAAGACAAGAATCACAGAAATGTTAGGAATCGAATATCCCATCATTCAGGGAGGAATGGCATGGGTGGCAGAGCACAACCTGGCTGCAGCGGTATCTGAGGCAGGAGGTATGGGACTGATCGGCGGCGCAAACGCTCCTGGCGAAGTAGTCAGAGAAGAGATCAGAAAAGCAAGAGAGCTGACAAATAAGCCTTTTGGTGTCAATGTTATGCTGTTAAGCCCACATGCAGATGACGTAGCAAAAGTAGTTGTAGAAGAAGGCATCAAGGTAGTTACCACAGGTGCCGGAAACCCTGAAAAATATATGGAAATGTGGAAGGCTGCAGGCATTAAGGTCATTCCTGTTGTTGCATCTGTTGCTCTGGCACGCCGTATGGAAAAATATGGCGCTGACGCTGTTGTTGCAGAAGGAATGGAGTCCGGCGGACATATTGGCGAAGAGACTACCATGACTTTAGTACCACAGGTTGCTGATGCTGTTTCTATCCCTGTGATCGCAGCAGGCGGTATTGGTGACGGAAGAGGAATTGCAGCTGCATTTATGTTAGGTGCAGAGGCAGTACAGATCGGTACCCGCTTCGTTGTTTCCAAAGAGTCTATTGTACATGAAAACTACAAAGAGCGTATCATCAAGGCAAAAGATATTGACTCTACTGTAACAGGAAGAACCCATGGACATCCGGTACGCTGTCTGAGAAACCAGATGACCAGAGAATACATCAAATTAGAGCAGGAAGGAAAGTCCTTTGAGGAGCTGGAATACCTGACTTTAGGAACCCTTCGCAAGGCAGTTCAGGAAGGCGATGTAAAGAACGGAACCGTTATGGCTGGTCAGATCGCAGGTCTTATTTCCAAAGAGCAGACCTGTAAGGAAATGATCGAAGAGATGATGGATCAAACAGAGAAACTTTTAGGTCGCTGTTAGGCACTTTTGAAACCGCTTTTAAACAGGGAGTAATAAACATGAGTAAGATCGCATTTATCTTCCCAGGTCAGGGCGCACAGACCTGCGGTATGGGAAAAGATTTTTATGAGCAGACAGAAACAGGCCGTAAGATATTTGACAAGGCAACTGAGCTTTTAGGCTTCTCTGTTCCGGAGCTTTGCTTTGAGCCAAATGACAGACTGGATATTACAGAATATACACAGGCAGCTATGGTCACTACCAGCATTGCCATGATGAAAGTTTTAGAAGAAAATGGCGTAAAACCGGATGCAGCAGCTGGTTTAAGCCTTGGTGAGTATTGCGCACTGGCAGCAGCAGGTGTTATGAGCGAAGAAGACGCCATTACCACTGTACGTCAGAGAGGCATTTTCATGCAGGAAGAGGTCCCAGCCGGAGAAGGCGCTATGGCAGCTATCCTGGCATTAGACGCAGCAGTGATCGAAGAAGTAACTGCTGATATAGATGGTGTGTGGATTGCAAATTACAACTGTCCGGGACAGATCGTTATTTCCGGTAAGAAAGCAGCGGTAGAAGAAGCCTGCGAAAAGTTGAAAGCAGCAGGTGCGAAGCGTGCCATTATGTTAAATGTAAGCGGCCCTTTCCACTCTGGAATGTTAGTTGGCGCCGGCGAGAAACTGGGAAAAGTTCTTGAAAATGTTAGAATCAACAAACCCGCCATCCCATATGCAGCTAATGTAACTGCTCAGTATGTAACAGAAGCAGAACCTGTAAAAGATCTTTTGGTAAAGCAGGTTTCTTCTTCCGTAAAATGGCAGCAGTGCGTGGAAACCATGCTGGCAGACGGCGTAGATACTTTTATTGAGATCGGACCGGGAAAGACACTGGCTGGCTTTATGAGAAAGATTGACCGCAGCGTAACAACATTAAATGTAGAGAAGTTAGAAGATATAGAAAAGGTAGTAGAAGTTTTAAAAGAGGCGTAAAAAGAGGCATAGAAGGAGAATAAACATGCTGGAAGGAAAGATTGCACTGGTCACTGGCGCAAGCCGCGGAATTGGACGTCAGATCGCTAAAACATTAGCGGCAAAAGGCGCATTTGTGATCGTAAATTATAATGGTTCTGCTGCAAAAGCAGAGGAAGCAGTAAAAGAAATCCAGGCAGCTGGAGGAAACGCTCAGGCAGTTCAGTGCAATGTTTCCGACTTTGAAAGCTGCAAGGAAATGTTAGATGCAGTGGTGAAAGAGCATGGACGTCTGGATATCCTGGTAAATAACGCAGGTATCACAAGAGACAACCTGTTAATGAAGATGTCTGAGGAAGACTTTGACGCAGTGATCCAAACCAACTTAAAGGGTGTATTTAACTGCACCCGTCACATTGCAAGACAGATGTTAAAGCAGAAGAGCGGCCGTATCATCAACATTTCCTCTGTATCCGGTGTATTAGGAAATGCAGGACAGGCAAATTACTGTGCAGCGAAAGCTGGTGTGATTGGGCTGACAAAGAGCGCGGCAAAAGAACTGGCAAGCCGCGGCATTACTGTAAATGCAGTTGCACCGGGATTTATTAAGACAGAAATGACTGATGTGTTAAAAGATGAGGTCAAAAATTCCATTTTAGAGCATATCCCGATGAAGGTTTTTGGTGAGACTGAGGACATTGCAAATGCAGTTGCATTTTTAGCATCTGAGGAAGCACGTTATATCACCGGTCAGGTTATTTCAGTAGACGGTGGAATGGCGATGTAACGAAACAGGTATAGGGCGAAAAGGACAAGGCAAAAATGTGCGTCAAGCTTGCTTGTAAGCACACTTTTGAATTGGGCTTTTCATCGGATGCACGTAAAAATAGAACAGGAGTCAAATATATGAATAGAGTAGTAGTAACAGGTATGGGCGCTATTACCCCAATTGGAAATGATGTAGAAAGCTTTTGGTCTGCGATCAGGTCAAATACAGTAGGCATCGCACCCATCACACATTTTGATACAGCTGATTTTAAGTGCAAGCTGGCTGCAGAAGTAAAGGACTTTGATCCAAAGCAGTATATGGATCCAAAGACTGCACGCCGTATGGAGCCTTTCTGCCAGTTCGCAGTAGCAGCAGCAAAGGAAGCTCTGGAAAATTCCGGCATTGACATGGAAAAGGAAGATCCATTCCGTGTTGGTGTAAGCGTAGGTTCCGGTATCGGTTCTTTACAGGCGTTAGAGCGCAATGAAAAGAGACTGTTGGAAAAAGGACCTGGCAGAGTGGAACCGTTATTAGTACCTTTAATGATCAGCAACATGGCAGCAGGAAATGTTTCTATCCAGTTTGGTCTTAAGGGAAAATGCATCAATGTAGTAACTGCATGTGCAACCGGTACACATTCCATCGGTGAAGCATTCCGTTCCATACAGCACGGTGAGGCGGACGTAATGGTAGCCGGCGGTACAGAAGCAAGCATTACTCCGATTGGTGTAGCAGGCTTCACTTCCTTAACCGCATTAAACACTACGGATGATGTAAAGAAAGCATCTATCCCATTTGACCAGGACAGAAATGGTTTTGTTATGGGCGAAGGCGCTGGCATCGTTGTATTAGAGTCCTTAGAACATGCACAGGCAAGAGGAGCTAAGATCCTGGCAGAAGTAGTTGGATACGGCGCAACCTGTGACGCATATCACATTACTTCTCCTGCAGAGGACGGAAGCGGCGCTGCAAAGGCAATGGAATTTGCCATGAAGGATGCAGGAATCACCCCAGAGCAGCTTGATTATGTAAATGCTCACGGAACCAGCACCCATCACAATGACTTATTCGAGACAAAAGCTATAAAACTGGCTTTAGGCGATCATGCAAATAAAGTGAAGATCAACTCCACCAAATCCATGATCGGCCATTTATTAGGCGCAGCAGGCGGTGTAGAGTTCATCACCTGTGTAAAGAGCATGGAAGACGGCTATATACATCCGACGGTAGGTCTGGAAAATCCAGGCGAAGGCTGCGACTTAGATTACACCATGCATGAGGGCGTATCCATGGATGTAAATTATGCCATCAGCAATTCTTTAGGTTTTGGCGGACATAATGCCAGCCTGATCGTGAAGAAATTCACAGAGTAGGGAAGGAGAACGTGGACATGAATATAGATGAAATCCTGACACTGGTTCAGGCTGTATCTGATTCAAAGCTGACCAGCTTCAAACTGGACCAGGGTGATATGCATATTTCCCTTAAGAAAGAGAAAGAAGAAGCAAAGATCATCACCGTTGGTGCACCTGGTGCTGCAGCAGCTGTTCCGGCACCTGCAGCAGTACCTGCATTTGCAGCTGCTTCCACAGGCGTAAGCACAGAAGAAGCAACGCCGGAAACCGCACCAGAAGCAGCAGAAAGCCATGATATTGCTTCTGATAAAGTGATCACATCCCCATTAGTAGGAACTTTCTACAGCTCCTCTTCCCCGGATGCAGAAAGCTTCGTAAAAGAAGGGGATACTGTGAAAAAAGGACAGGTACTTGGCATTATTGAAGCTATGAAGCTGATGAACGAGATTGAAAGCGAATATGACGGCGTCATCGAAGCCATCCTTGTAAATAACGAGGAAGTCGTAGAGTACGGACAGCCATTATTCCGCATTAAGTAGTGTATGTTCCCTCAAAATCAGGTACAAAAAGGTTTTGAAAGAACATCACAGGAGGACAAAAAATATGTTAATGGGTATTAAAGAAATCCAGGAGATCATTCCACACAGACATCCATTTCTCCTGGTAGACTGTATTGAAGAATTAGAGCCAGGCGTAAAGGCAGTTGGTTACAAATCGGTAACTTACGATGAGCCGTATTTCAGAGGTCATTTTCCACAGGAACCGGTTATGCCGGGTGTTCTGATCGTGGAAGCACTGGCTCAGACCGGTGCAGTAGCTATTCTTTCTCAGGAAAATTTCAAGGGAAAAACAGCCTATTTTGGCGGTTTAAATAACGTAAAATTCAAGCGTAAAGTCGTTCCGGGCGATCGTTTAAGACTGGAATGTGAGATTATCAAGCAGAAGGGGCCGGTTGGCGTAGGAAAAGCAACTGCTACGGTAGACGGCAAGATCGCAGTTGTAGGCGAACTGACCTTTATGATCGGATAAGACCGGCTGATAGGAGAAGTGGAATGTTTAATAAGATATTGATCGCAAACAGAGGTGAGATTGCAGTCCGCATTATCAGAGCCTGCCGTGAAATGGGCATCCGTACCGTTGCGGTTTACTCTGAGGCAGATAGGGACTGTCTTCACACGCTTCTGGCAGATGAAGCCATCTGTATCGGCCCGGCTCCTTCCGGCCAGAGCTATCTGAATATGGAGCGTATTCTCTCTGCAACGGTTGCAATGAAGGCAGATGCCATTCATCCGGGATTTGGATTTTTATCTGAAAATGCCCGTTTTGCAAAGCTTTGCCAGCAGTGTAATATTACATTTATCGGACCATCAGCTGAGATCATCAACCGTATGGGAAATAAGTCAGAGGCGCGAAATACTATGATGCAGGCCGGTGTTCCTGTTGTTCCCGGAAGTAAAGAGCCTGTATACACAGCAGAAGACGGACTTGCTATGGCAAAAGAAATCGGTTTTCCGGTCATGATCAAAGCTTCCTCCGGTGGCGGCGGAAAGGGAATGCGCATTTCCAGAAGCGAAGAGGATTTTACAGAGTATTTTAATGCGGCTCAGTTGGAGTCTGTAAAAGGCTTTTCTGATAATACCATGTATATTGAAAAATATATTGAAAAACCACGCCATGTGGAATTTCAGATCATGGGTGACAAGTTTGGACATGTTGTTCACTTAGGAGAACGTGACTGCTCTATCCAACGCCGTCATCAGAAGGTGATGGAAGAGTCTCCCTGTGAGGTCATTTCACCTGAGCTTCGTAAAAAAATGGGTGAAGTTGCTGTGCAGGCAGCTAAAGCCGTGAATTACGAAAATGCAGGAACCATTGAGTTTTTATTAGATAAAGATAAAAACTTTTACTTTATGGAAATGAACACCCGTATCCAGGTAGAGCATCCTGTAACAGAAATGGTTTCCGGCATCGACCTGATCAAAGAGCAGATCCGTGTTGCTGCAGGAGAGCCACTAAGCGTGTCACAGGAAGACATACAGATCAAGGGACATGCCATTGAGTGCCGTATTAATGCGGAAAACCCGAAAAAGCACTTTATGCCATGTCCGGGCCGTATTACTAACGTGCATATCCCGGGAGGAAATGGTGTCCGCGTGGATACACATATTTACAATGATTATAAAGTACCTGCCAACTATGATTCCATGCTTATGAAGCTGATCGTTTATGATAAAGATCGGTCATCTGCTATTGCAAAAATGCGCAGTGCTTTAGGTGAGGTCATTATAGAGGGTATTGAAACAAATATTGATTTTCAGTATGAGATTCTGGAAAACGAGGCTTTTCAGAGAGGCGATACAGATACCGGATTTATTGAAAAGTATTTCCCGGACTACGTGAAATAAAATTCAGTAGGGCCAGAAGATGTGCTCGCGGATATTATGTCCTCTCGGAAGCTCTCATATACAAAAAGATTCCGAGAGAGCATTATTGCAGAAAGGAAGTTGTCGTATGCTGCGCAACATGTTCAGAAAAACGTATACAAAGATAGATACCAAATACAGACCGGTAAGCCAGAAGACCGAAGAACCCGCTATTCCTGAAGGCTTATGGCGCAAATGTAATAAATGCGGACAGCCGATCTATGTGGAAGACGTAAAGAACAATTACTATGTATGCCCCAAATGCGGCGGCTACTTCCGTGTTCATGCTTACCGCAGGATCGAGATGCTTACGGACGTGGGAACCTTTGAGGAATGGAACAAGGAAATGCCATTTTCCAATCCGCTGGATTTCCCTAATTATGAAAAAAAAGTAGAAGCAGCCAGAGAAAAAACAAAGCTGAATGAAGCGATCGTCATTGGAAAAGCAAAGATTGACGGAAATCCGGCTGTTGTAGGTGTCTGCGACGCCCGTTTTATCATGAGCAGTATGGGTTATGTGGTTGGCGAGAAGATCACCGAAGCTGTAGAACGAGCTACAAAGGAAAAGCTTCCGGTGATCCTGTTTGCCTGCTCCGGCGGGGCCAGAATGCAGGAAGGTATTGTTTCTTTGATGCAGATGGCAAAGACTTCTGCAGCCTTAAAGCGCCATCATGAAGCAGGACAGCTGTTTATCAGCGTTCTTACAGACCCGACTACTGGCGGAGTGACTGCAAGTTTTGCCATGTTGGGAGATATCATTATTGCAGAGCCAGGGGCATTAATTGGCTTTGCAGGTCCAAGAGTCATTGAACAGACCATTGGACAGAAGCTGCCGGAAGGCTTCCAGAGAGCGGAATTTCTCTTAGACCATGGCTTTGTAGACATGATCCTTCCGCGTCAGGACCAGAAGCATGTGATCGGCCAGATCTTAAATATGCACAGAAAACATGACATGGCAGTGGAAGAAGATGCTGCAAAATACGCAGATGCAGCAGAAAAGATAAATGCACCGGCAGCCGCACAGTCTCAGGAAAACACAGAAAAGAGTGCCTGGGATACAGTCCTTCTTTCCAGAAAATCAGACAGACCAACCGCTCTTGATTATATCAACGCTGTTTTTGATGAATTTATAGAATTCCATGGGGACCGCTGTTTTAAAGACGACGGTGCCATTGTAGGCGGTATTGCCATGTTCCACGGCATGCCGGTCACTGTAATCGGTCAGCAGAAGGGAAAGAATACCAAAGACAATATCCGCCGTAATTTCGGCATGCCATCTCCGGACGGCTACCGCAAGGCACTGCGCTTAATGAAGCAGGCGGAAACCTTTGGACGTCCCATCATCTGCTTTGTAGATACTCCGGGAGCTTTCTGTGGTCTGGAGGCAGAAGAAAGAGGGCAGGGCGAAGCTATTGCAAGAAACCTGTTTGAAATGTCTTCCTTAAAGGTGCCGGTGCTTTCTATCGTCATCGGCGAAGGAGGAAGTGGCGGTGCATTAGCTATGGCAGTGGCAAATGAAGTATGGATGATGGAAAATGCCATTTATTCCATCTTATCACCGGAAGGCTTTGCTTCTATTCTCTATAAAGACAGCAAAAAAGCACCGGAAGCAGCCAGAGTTATGAAAGTGACTGCAGCTGATTTAAAGAAATTGGGACTGATCGAGGAGATCATACCGGAGGAAGAGCCGGCAAATACAGATACTCTGTACCGTATTGCAGGCTATATGGACCGGTTTATGATCAGATTTTTCAAAAAATATCTGAAACTTACAGGAGAAGAACTGGCAGCGCACAGATATGAAAGATTTAGGAGAATGTAATGAACGGGATCAAAGCTTTAAAAATAGGAGATCTGGTACTGCAAAGACCGGTGATTCAGGGCGGTATGGGCGTAGGAATCAGCCTTCATAAACTGGCGGGAGCCGTAGCAGCATCCGGTGGAATGGGACTGATCTCCACAGCCCAGATCGGTTTCAGAGAACCTGATTTTAAGACCAACTTTGTAGAGGCCAATCTGCGCGCCATCAGACGGGAGATGCAGAAAGCCAGAGAAATCGCACCAAAGGGAGCTATCGGTTTTAATATCATGGTAGCCACCAAGCACTATGATCTCTGGGTCAAGGAAGCTATTAAATCAGGTGCAGATGCCATTGTATCCGGAGCAGGTCTTCCGGTTCGTCTTCCGGAGTATGCACAGGCTGCATACGAAGAAATGAAAGCAGGATTTGCAGAGGCAAAAGAAACCTGCGGAGAGATCTGCAAAGAGGCAGTAAAAAAAGTAAAGCTTGCCCCCATCGTTTCATCTGCCAAGTCTGCACAGGTCATCTGCAGATTATGGGACAGAAAATACAAGCAGGTTCCTGATTTTGTAGTAGTAGAAGGACCACTGGCCGGCGGTCATCTTGGCTTTTCAAGGGAAGAACTGGCAGAATACGGCGCAGACACCAAAGATGTGCCAAATACCTACAACCAGGAAGCCTACGATAAAGAGGTCCGCTCCATTATGGAAGTGGTAAAGACTTACGAAGAGAAGTACCAGAAACATATCCCGGTCGTAACTGCCGGGGGCATTTATACCCATGAAGATGTAAAGCGCCAGTTTGAACTGGGAGCAGAAGGCGTACAGGTAGCTACCCGTTTCGTCACTACAGAAGAATGTGATGCCCCGGATGCCTACAAACAGGCCTACATCAACGCCAAAAAAGAAGACATCGTCATCACCCAGAGTCCGGTGGGAATGCCGGGACGTGCCATCTTAAATCCTTTCTTAAAACAGATCAAAGACGGTATTCGACCGGCCATCAAAAACTGCTTCCAGTGCCTGGAACACTGCGATATCAGGACCATTCCCTACTGCATCACACAGGCATTGGTAAACGCAGCAGAAGGGGACGAAGACAACGCACTTCTCTTCTGCGGAAGCAATGCTTACAGAGCTGACAGAATTGAAAAAGTAGATGATGTGATGAGAGAACTGGTTGGGGAATAAATCGTTACAAAACCTTACAAAACTCTTACATGCCTTGACCTTGGAGCAGCTCCAAGGTGTATGCTTTTTGCATAAAATAAAAGGACGTGTTTCATGAGGGAACATTGTCCGATATAAAACGCAGGAGGCATTAAGTTATGAAGAAACGTTTTGCTATTACAGCACTTGCGCTGGCTATTACAGCAGGAAGCGCTATGACATCTTTTGCAGCAGGTTTTACAGGTACAGGAAAAGGCGTAAAGTATCAGTGGGGTGACGAAACTTACTGCACTAACAATTGGGTACAGTACAGAAATCACTGGTTCTATTTTGGCGATGACCAGTTAATGAGAGTACAGTACAGAAATCACTGGTTCTATTTTGGCGATGACCAGTTAATGAGAACCGGCTGGATCCAGAAGGATGGCACCTGGTACTATGCTGCCGATACCGGAGAACTTCAGGGTGGTATTATGAAAATCAATGGAAATGTTTACTATTTCGATACCAATAGCTGCAAAATGGTAACTGGTGACTACACCTATAATGGTGAAACCCATGAATTTACAGAAAACGGCACCACAGACGGCGAACCATATGTTTACAATGAATGGAACAGTAATGGAACGATTAAACGCGGAACCAAGTTTGGAGTAAGATAAACCTACATGTAGCATACTTTACAGTTTCCTTTCGATTTTTCAGGTCCCATTGACCAGATCATAAAATCCAGATAAGATATTCTTCACGAACATATTTGGCAGATATGATAATGGTGAGAAAATGGGAATACAGGAGAAGAGAAAGGCATGGCAGACAACAGAACAGAAATGAAACAGCGAGAGTATCTTATAGGCGATATGTCCGAGATCGTGGGCATAAGCCGGGATACTCTCCGTTTTTATGAGAAAAAGGGGATCATAAAGACTAGAAAAAAGGAAAATGGATACCGTTATTATCTGGAAGAGGATATATTCAGGCTTATGTTTATCCTGTACAAGCGGAAAATGAACGACAGTCTGGAAGAAATTGAAGGATATATAAAAGGCGAAAATTCTGTAGAATATATGAAAAAGCATTTGCAGTCTCGTATAAAGCAGGAAGAAGCAAAGATCCGCTACCATCAGCAGGCGATTGCCCGTATGAGACTTGCTACAAAAGATATGAATATGGCAGAACAGTACGGTGGGAAATATACCTGGAAAAATTTTCCGGCAGCATATAAGTTAGGGGTCTGTGACAGCTTTCATGAAAGCCTGCAGAAGTGGTTTTCTCTTTCATCAGAAAATGAAGGACTGGACATGACCTATTTCTATACAGAATTTTCCATAAAAGAGGAAAAGATGAAGGAGCAGGGAACGCATCTGTTTCTATATAAGGAAGTAGGTCCTTTCATCAGCAGTGACTTCCGGCTGGAACAGTATCCGCTGACTACTTCGGTTCCCTGTATTTATACGATCCTGGAGTCTGAAAATATTTATCCGGATGAGGAAACAGCCCGTCAGATGATCAGTTGGGGGGAAGAGCAGGGGGCAGAGCCCACGGGCATCCTTTATTCTAATAATATGACTGCATTTCTAGGAGAAGAAAGTGCTATTTATTTTCTGGAACTTTATATGCCGGTGAAAGGAAAAATGTAAAGTAAAGCAAAAGAAAACGGAGCAGGCGGATTTCAAGGCTAAATCACCCAGATCCGCCAAAATGTGGATAAAAAATCCACAAAATTTCCGATTTCCACATAAAAATCCATATTTCCCCACAGTTTCCCCATGGTTTACACACACTATAAACAGAGTTATCCCCAGATTTATCCACATTATCCACCGACAAACACAAGATATGTGGTGCAAAGAGGAGAAAATACAAGATTTAGATTGTGGATAACTTTTTGACTTTCTTCGGTAAAAAGAAACAAAAACCTATAATCCTATTGACAAGTAGGTTTATAGGTTTTATAATACCCATAAATCAAACAACCCAGTAAATGGATAGGCATATATGGTATACATGGAAAGGAGTTTATTATGGCAGGAATCGTTAAGGGAGCAGCAGGATTAGTAGGAAACACACCACTTTTAGAGCCGGTAAATCTGGAGCAAAAAGAAGGACTGAAGGCAAAGATTTTACTGAAGCTGGAATATTTTAACCCGGCAGGAAGCGTAAAGGACCGTGTAGGTAAGGCAATGATCGAGGATGCAGAAGCAAGAGGTGTTTTAAAGCCAGGCGCTGTTATCATTGAACCAACTTCCGGAAATACAGGTATCGGACTTGCGTCTGTAGCAGCTTCTAAGGGATACCGTGTGATTCTGACCATGCCGGAAACCATGAGCGTAGAGCGCCGCAATATCTTAAAGGCTTATGGTGCTGAGATCGTTCTTACACCTGGCGATAAGGGAATGAGCGGGGCTATCGCAAAGGCAGATGAGCTGGCAAAAGAGATCCCGGACAGCTTTATCCCAGGACAGTTTGTAAACCCGGTAAACCCGAAGATCCACAAAGAGACTACAGGTCCTGAGATCTGGAGAGACACAGAAGGTCAGGTAGATTTCTTCGTAGCAGGTGTAGGTACCGGCGGCACTATTACCGGTGTCGGCACATATTTGAAAGAGCAGAATCCAGATGTAAAGGTAGTGGCAGTAGAGCCTGCAACTTCTCCTGTTCTGTCTGAAGGACATGGCGGTGCCCATAAAATCCAGGGAATCGGTGCTGGTTTCGTACCAAAGGTATTAGACACCAAGATCTATGATGAAGTAATGCCGATCGACAATGAGCATCCATTTGAAGCATCCAAGCTTCTTGCAAAGACAGAAGGTATCTTAACCGGTATCTCCTCTGGTGCAGCTTTATATGCAGCAATCCAGCTGGCAAAACGTCCTGAAAACGAAGGCAAGACCATTGTAGCTCTTCTTCCGGACAGCGGCGACAGATATTACTCTACTGCATTATTCACTGAGGCATAATTC
>CAVFER010000056.1:0-17639 GCA_963621525.1 bacterium
GGATATGACCAGTATTTTTTTCTCCATCCATAACTGTCCGTGATACCAGAATCGAATTCTGATGACTCCGCCCAATCATACATGGCAAAGTAATTAGCATCATCTAATTTTACTTTTCTTTCTGCATCCAGTACCAGATTTTCATATCCAATATAACGGTAAACCTTGTTCAGCTGATCATATGCAGCACCGGTATCTTCATCTGTATATTTGTCATGGATCTGGATCTCATAGGCCAGATACAGCAAATTTTCCTTACTGTCCCCGTTCTTTGGTGTTAAAAGATAGGCACCCATGTAGGAAATGTCTCCTGGGATCTCTTCTTCCTCATTCCATTCTCTTTTAGCAACCCATGCATTCCATTCATCAAAGCCCTGCTGCTTCATTTTTTCCATGGATTCTTCATCGATCTCTGAAAGTTTTGTCACAATGCTTTCAAGACCGCTAACTGTATATTCCTTCTCTGTTTCTGCCGGTATCTTGCCATTACGGGCAGACTCCGCAATTCCGCTTTCATTTATCTTTACTGTTACCGTATCTCCGTTACTCAGGTCTTTACCGGATTCATAATCAAAGCAATAGCTTCCCAGTTCATTTCCTGTATATTCGATCTCAGCTTTTCCATTGGGTGATATACCGCTAAACTTCACCGTCAGATCCGCAAATGCATCGAATTTTTCAAGTTCCTTAAGATCCGATACCTGATAGGTTCCTTCTTTATATTTGAATTTGCAGCCCACATAACCAGCAAGATCTTCATCCACATCCCAGGTATATGAAATGCTGTCTCCATTGGATAAATGAGAATCCTCATCCAGCTTAACCCGGATCTCATCTTCCAGAAGCTCAATTGGTTTCATATCACGAATGGATTTTCCATATTCCTCTTTGGCTTCCTTTGTAAAAGACAGCTTACTGCCATATTTCGATTTGATTGCCTTCCAGTCAACTGACACATTCATATTTCCGTATCCGTTATACCCTTCTGTTTCAAATACAAGATACTTATCCAGCTGAATGGTCCTGCTGTTATTATAGAAGATCATGCCGGCACCTGCAACAATGACAATCACGCCTCCTGCAACTGCAAGTTTCTTTACTGAAATATGCTTTTTTGCTTTTTCCGCCAATCCGGCTGCTTTATTTTTCGCATCTGTAATCTTCTCTTCAGACAGATGCTCCTTTGTCTTCTCTGCAACCTTTGCGATTTTATCCTTAGACGCATTCACCAGCTCTTCGGATCTGTTTTTGAGTTCATCCGTATTTACCTGTACAAATTTTGTCTTCTCAGGAGCCTGACGTTTCAGTCCCTCTGCTAAAGGCTCGCCGCATATTTTACAATATTTGGCTTCATCAACATTTTCTCTGCCACACTTTGGACAATTCATACACATTCCTTCCCTTCCGCGCACAGATTTTCTGCACGCTCTAGGAAAATGGTATCAATATTTTATGTTTATGGCAATCCCAGCCATTTTTTTAGACACCTGACTTTTGTTCTCATTCCTTCATCCGTCCGATGTCGAAGGATCTGATCCTATATAACAGCTTCTTTTTGATGCATGACAACAAAAAACGGAACCACAAACAGAGGCTCCGTCTTCTTAATCCTATATATTTTCTTATATACAACTTCCATTTTCTGCTTCTTCCAGTTCTGCGATTACTTCTTTTACCGCTCTCACACACTCTTCCTGGGTGCAGACCATCTCACCGCTTTCAAGCATACAGCAGAATTTGCTCAGCTTCTCAGAGATACCCTGTTCGCAGATTGAAACATATTCTGCACCTTCCCGTCCGATCATCAGTGTGAATTCATTATGCATCAGAGATACTGTGGAAAATACAAAGGTTCTGAAAGACACATTGATCTGCCGCTCATCAAGCATATATATATTCTGCGGCGACTGTTGTACCCAGTCCAGAAAACACTTCAGATAATAAATGCGCTCCGGGATCGTCAGCGGTATATAAATCATATCCGGAAACTGAGAGATGCGCCCCGTCTTTGCAAACCGTTCTATCCCCTTTCTTGTGAAAAACATCACGTTTCCCACCTGTTGTCTTTCCTGCTCACGACGTACATTAAAAAGGGCGATCGTTTCTGTTTTCGCCGGCTCCGGTAAAAGCAGATGCTTTTCCAGTGTTTCGTCCGTTATCTGCATCATGATACATGGTTCATATTCTATATAATGATTCTTCACATCCTGTGGCCGTACACAGCCGCTTACCGTTTCCGCCCTGTATTGGCTGCGGTTTTTCAACAGCCATTCCCCCCATTGGGTAACATCCGAAAACTGCAAAAGCAGCTGCCGTTTGTTTTTCTTCCTATTTTCATACTGCTGGCGGATCCAGGCAAGTTTTTCCACGTCCCATTCAACAAGCCCGCCTTCCATATTTTTCTGCAGCCCAACTGCCCAGTGTTCACCGATCAGCCAGTTCGGAAGGAAAGCCCTTCCCTTCTCCTCATAATCATAATAGGGCTGATAATTCTTTCCAGAGCAGATCCGCGACATGATCTGATTTACATAACGGATGTTGTAAAGGCTGCCTGATTTTTCCCGGAGAGTCTTTAAGGAAAACAGATGCTCACAGCAAAAATCATCCCGCAGCAGGTGCATTGCCAGCAGTTCTATGATCGTTTCCGGTATTTCTTCCGTAAACATATGCAGTGTTCCTCTGGTCTGTGGAAGGATCTTTTGCAGGAAACAGAATACCTCACTTTTGTTGTGCAGAACCTTCATATCTGTATTCCATTCACATTTCCCTGATTTTGCTGTATGTTTATCATCCCTTACATCGTTAAAGGAATTTTCTGATATTTTGTTTCCATATTCCAGCAGCTGCCGGATCCCCTTCATGCACTGCCATTCCTCATCACCCATGCGCTCGATCCGATACAATGTCATGAGACTTCTTGCTTCTTCTTCAGAACGCTGCAAAGCCATAACCAGTTTTTGTACCTTTTCTGTATCCTGAGGAAGACGTACACCTCGGCGCATTTTTGATATATGATCCACCGACAGTCCGCTGGCATCAGACAGACTCAGTAATGTCATTTCAGATTCTTCTATCGCATTTTTTATCTCTTCTGAAAATCTCGACATTTTGCCCCCCCCCGCACAAAGTACTATTCATCATACTCACTATTCCTATTCTTTACGCTGTCAAACAAGCGTAAACATCTATATATTCTATCACCCTCCCCCTTCTATGGCAACTTCGGCCTGAAAATTAGACGGCTTTTTTTCACAGCCTCGCAGCAGCACAACTATTTTTCTTATGTTCTAATGCACAAAATCCTCTGTCATCTGGTATTTCTCAACCTGTGACAGAGGATCTTCATAATTTTTTTACTTTATTTTACTATTATTCCGGTTTTACCGGTATTACCACTTCCCCAGTGTCTCCGGGGCCACCATTTCCTGCTGTAGTGGCTGCTGTGGTTGTCTGTACCGGTGCCGGTGAAACAGCTGTGGTAGACGCAGTCGTACTTGCAGCTGCGGTTGTTTCAGCAGCTGTGACTGCTGCTGTGGTATGACCTGCTGCAGTACTTTCACCCGGTGCTACGATGGTTGAACTTGCCGCTGTCGTCTCACCAGGTACATAGCCCTCTGGCATTCCATCTACTGTAGATGGAACGGTCGTTGCCTGCGTGGTCGTCTCAGACGGATTCAGTACAACACCGCTGGAATTGCGACGGATCACAGGTGTATGTCCTTTGTAAGTAGTCTTGTGATCTAACTCTCTGGATACTTCTTTTCCATCTTTATAAATAACCTTATAGGTTTCCCATCTGCTTCCGGAACTTCCCTTGGACTTGGTCACTTCTGCGCCCGGCTGAAGTGTCTGATCTTCTTCATAAGTAGGATTCGGGGTACCAAGGTCTTCTACCTTCTTAGATTCCAGATCCCATGTGATACCATCTTCCAGGATCGGGATACCATAAACAGATACCGTCACCTTCTGATCTGCATAACTTGCTTTTATGCCAATGGCTGTGCTGGAATTATTGATAAACTTAAAGTCCGGCTGATCCCAGCTGACTGTTGCGTCACGGCCGGGGGTAACATAACTTGGCTCAAAGGTATGAGAACGGCGGGAACTGATCTTTAATCCAGCCTTAAATACCGCATTATATAAAGTAGTAGAAACCTGGCATACACCACCACCGATCTCCTGTACTACTTCTCCGTTATTATAGGCAGCTGCGCCCTTATATCCCTTGGCTTCTGTACGCTGTCCCACTGTACCGTTAAAGGAAAATTCCTGTCCCGGCTTGATAACTGTACCATTAATAGCCTCTGCTGCCAGACGCACATTGGTATTTCTGTCTTTATTTGCTGTAGTATTGGTTGTAAAAGAACTAATCGTCTTATATTTTTCTTTTGCACTGGCTGCGGAAATATCCGGTGTTACTGTATTTCCGGTAGCAGTAATCTTTGCATCAAACTTCTTGTCATTTAATGCCTGAGAAATATCGGCGGCCAGCTTGTCCTGGTCAATGGCAAAGCCATTTTCCTCTCCTGCAAATACAAACTTACCGCTTGCTGTATCAAACTTATCAATGGAACCGTTCTTCGCTTTCTTATCCCATTTTGCTCCACAGGCTGCCGCCTCTGCCTTTACCTGCTCATCCAGTCCGGAAGTATCTAATGTATAACTTTCCTGTGGATCACTGCCCACCTGATAAATCTCATCTAAGAGAGAATCCACCTTTTCTGCCATCAGATCTGTTACCTGATACTGGTCAGAGTCATACTCAACCGTCATGCTCCATGGGAATTCTTTTAAAATAGCTGCTTTTGCTTCACTCTTTGACATTCCGGTAATGGAGATCCCGTCAACCTGGACTTCTTTTTGCATTTCAGTCTCAGACTCGCTTTCAATTACAGTTTCTGTTTCTGCAATATCTGTATTGGAACCTCTTCCCTTGAGCGCAAGAGAAATCCCTGTAATAAATACGATTAAAACCACGCCTGCAATAGCAATCACCTTGTAATTTGGACCTTTTTTTCTGTGATACCCGCCGCGTCTGGTAGAATAATTGCTCCCTGAACGGGAAGAATAACCAGACGAAGACGTCCTACGTCCTGAAGAAGTTCCATAACTGCTTCTGCCTGCGGAATTTCTTATGGAAGAACTACTCCTTCCTGATGCACCGCCTCTATTGGTACCTCTGCTCCTGCTGGTAGAGGAATTTCGACTTCTGCTGTTTTCTAACTGATTCATTTCTTTTCACCTGTTGCGTTTTTACTTTTTTAATTACAGCTTGTAGTATAACATACTTTATTTAAAATGGAACTGATTTTTAAACTTTTTTACAGGTATTTCTTTTTCGTTTTTTCTGTTTTTAACATTCATGTTAAAAGTGTTACTAAAGTATTTCATTCATGTTATTATTATATAGAAAGAACAGGAACTGTAAGGAGGTTTTTACTATGGGTTTTGTTGACCTGCACGTTCATTCTGATGCTTCCGACGGCACATTTACACCTTCCCAGGTTGTGGAGCTGGCAAAAAATGCAGGGTTGGATGCCATTGCATTAACAGACCACGATACTACAGCAGGAGTAGGCGAAGCATTAGAAGCCGGACGTCATTTAAATATAGAAGTGATTCCTGGGATCGAGGTATCCAGCAGCTTTACCGGAGCTGAGATCCACATTCTGGGACTTTTTGTTGATCAGAAGGATCCCGTGCTTGCTGCCATGCTTGAAAAAATGTTAGTCAGCCGTGACCGGCGCAATGAAAAAATACTTGAAAACCTGGCAGCTGACGGCATTACCTTTACCAGAGAAGAGCTTTGTGGAAACAATCCGGATACCATTATCACAAGAGCCCATATTGCACATGCTCTGATTGCAAAAGGAATCTGCTCCAATACAGATCAGGCTTTCAAGAAATATCTCCGGTACGGCGGCCGCTACTGCCCTCCCAAGGAACATCTTACCCCAGAGGAAGTCGTGAACACATTAACATCTAATGGAGCTTTTGTGGCTCTGGCCCACCCATTCCAGTACAAATTCGGAGATAAAAAAACAGAAGAACTGATCGTTTATATGAAAGAACTTGGTATGAAAGGTCTAGAAGTCTACCACTCTTCTAACAATAAGCTGGAAAGTATGAAACTTCGAGAAATGGCATCCAGACATCACCTGCTGCCTACCGGCGGTTCCGATTTTCACGGCGGCAACAAGCCAGATATCTCCATTGGAACAGGCCGGGGCGGACTTCGTGTTTCCTCCCTGCTTTTAGAGGATATAAAGCGGGCAAGACAGAACTAACCCTAATATCCCCTATAAAATCGTAAAAATTTACCCTTGTATCCCATATCCTTCTTTGATATAATGCAGTCGTTAAAAGATTAACCATGCAAATGATAAATAACTGTAATTCAAAAGAAGGAGGAATTACTATGAAGATCCAGAATATCACTGATGTAGAGAAATTTTTCAAAGTGATCGACCAGTGCAAGGGCACCGTAGAACTGGTTTCCCCGGAAGGCGACCGCATTAATTTAAAATCCAAACTGGCTCAGTATCTTTCTATGGCTACTATTTTTTCCAATGGCTATATTAAAGAGCTTGACCTGGTTGCGCATGATAAAGAAGATATTGAACGTCTGATCAAATATATGTATCAGGGCGAGTAAACAGTTACATATTCAAAAAAGAATTTTGTCATTGCATTTTCATTTTATATATGCTATATTCTCCCCATGCGGCAAACGCCGTGACGATATACTACTCTGGAGAGTCTCTTTCATTATCTGAAATGAGCGCCGAAGGTGTACAGCAGGAATACACACAGAATATTCCTGCCAATCTCTCAGGCAAAAGGACAGGGCGGAATCAGACGATCCACAGACGTAGAACATACAAAGGGAGACTATCTAATTATGGACATGTTTGTGAAAATGGTCAATTCTGCCAATACTTTTTTGTGGAATGTAATCCTGATCCTTTTACTGTGCGGTACTGGTATCTATTACACATTCCGTCTGAAATTTGTTCAGATCCGTGAATTTAAGCAGGGCTTAAAACAGGTATTCGGCGGTATCGGAAAAAAACATGAGAAAAAAGAAGGAGAAATGACCTCCTTTCAGTCTGTTGCAACAGCGATCGCAGCTCAGGTAGGTACAGGAAACCTGACCGGTGCTGCTACTGCCCTGATCGGCGGCGGCCCGGGGGCTATCTTCTGGATGTGGATGTCTGCTTTCTTTGGCATGGCGACCATTTATGCAGAGGCCACTCTTGCACAGAATTATAAAACCGTAAAGCATGGAGAAGTAACAGGCGGTCCTGTTTATTACATCCATGTTGCATTTAAAGGACTTTTTGGCAAGATCCTTGGTATTGTTTTTGCCATCTTTCTGATCCTGGCTCTTGGATTTATGGGCAATATGGTACAGTCTAACTCGATCAGTACTGCTTTCAGCCAGGTATTTACCTCACGGAATATCTCAATTCCGCCTTTTACAGTCGGCCTTCTTCTGGCTGTCGTTTCCCTGTTCGTATTTATCGGCGGTACCAACCGTCTGGCTGCAGTTGTGGAAAAGCTGGTTCCATTTATGGCACTCGTGTATATTACAGGAAGTCTGATCGTGATCCTCTGCAATATCACCCGCTTACCTTCTGCTTTCGCCCAGATCCTTTTAGGTGCTTTTAAGCCATCCGCTGTTTTAGGCGGTGCAGCAGGCGTCACTGTAAAAGAGGCCATCCGTTATGGCGTAGCAAGAGGTCTTTTCTCCAATGAAGCAGGTATGGGTTCCACCCCTCACGCACATGCAAGAGCGGTTGTGAAAAATCCTCACTGCCAGGGACTTGCTGCCATGATCAGTGTGTTTATTGATACCTTTATCGTATTAAATTTAACTGTATTCAGTATCCTTACTACCGACTCTTTAAGCAGCGGCAAAGACGGTATTATGCTGACCCAGTATGCATTTTCTAGTGTTTTCGGCTCCTTCGGTGATATTTTCATCGCTGTATGCCTTCTGTTCTTTGCATTTTCCACCATCCTTGGCTGGCACTTTTTCGGTTCTATCAACGTGAAACACTTATTCGGTAAAAAAGGGATGATTCCTTATTCTGTGCTGGTAGCTGCGTTTATCGTTGTTGGTTCTATGTTAAAAGTGGATCTGGTTTGGACACTGGCCGATTTCTTTAACGGCCTTATGGTCATTCCTAATGCACTGGCGCTGTTGGCTTTAAGCGGAGTAGTTGCTTCTATCTGTAAGAAATACAGTTCTGAGAAATAATGTTAAAAAGGATGCTAAAAGGGCGCCAAAATGGCGCCCTTTTATGTTACTTGCAAACAATGTTGATGATCTTTCCCGGAACGTAGATCTCCTTTACGATATTTCCGGTCATCTTATCCTTTACTGCTTCCTTGCCCTGAGCAATCGCATCTTCCTTGGAGATGTCAGCAGGTACGCTGATAACAGCACGAGTCTTGCCATTTACCTGAACAGCTACTTCTACTTCATCATCCTTCATAGCCTCAGTATCGCACTCTGGCCACTGGGAATGGAATACGCTGCCGGTTCCGCCTAACTGGCTCCACAGTTCTTCACCGATATGTGGTGCAAATGGAGCTAACAGGATAACGAAGGTCTTTAAGGTCTCCTTATCGATTCCGCCTTCCTTCTTAGCCAGATCCATTAACTTGTTGTTGTATTCCATGAAACCGGAAATAACCGTATTTAAGCTGAACTGGTTAAATCTCTGCTCGATATCGTAAACCAGTTTATGACGCAGCTTAACCATTTCCTTGGTTTCTTTTACATCTTTGTCCTTGCTGTCCATTACCAGATTCCAGAAACGGTTCAGGAAACGGGATACACCCTCAATACCTCTGTCATCCCACTCTGCATCCTGTTCTGGCGGTCCTACGAACAGTTCGTAAAGTCTTAAGGAGTCGCAGCCGTAATCTCTTACCAGATCATCCGGGGAAACTACGTTGCCCTTGGACTTACTCATCTTAATACCATTCTTACCAGTGATCATACCCTGGTTGAACAGCTTCTTAAATGGCTCATCAAAATCAATTACACCGATATCGCACAGGAACTTGGTGTAGAAACGGGAATACAGTAAGTGAAGAACTGCATGCTCTACGCCGCCGATGTACATATCAACCGGCAGATACTTGTCTGCTTTTTCTCTGGAAACTAAAGCTTCGCTGTTGTGGTTGTCCACATAACGCAGGAAGTACCAGGAAGAACCTGCCCACTGAGGCATAGTATTGGTTTCTCTCTTGGAAGGAGCGCCACATACCGGGCAGGTGGTATTTACCCACTCGTCAATCGCTGCTAACGGTGATTCACCGGTTCCTGTAGGCTGATAGCTTTCTACCTCAGGCAGCTTTAACGGAAGCTGATCTTCCGGTACCGGTACACAGCCACACTTCGGGCAGTGAATGATCGGGATTGGCTCGCCCCAGTAACGCTGACGGGAGAATACCCAGTCACGCAGCTTGTAGTTTACAGTCTTGCGGCCAAAGCCCTTCTCCTCGATGATGTGTGGAGCTTCTTTCTTTAATACAGAAGATTCCATGCCGTTCCATTCGCCGGAGTTGATCATGGTTCCGCTTGCTTCTGTATAAGCTTCGGTCATATTTTCGATTTCCTTGCCATCCTTGGCAATAACCTGGATGATCGGAAGATTAAATTTCTTAGCAAATTCAAAGTCTCTGTCATCATGAGCAGGTACGCACATGATAGCGCCGGTACCGTAATCAGCTAATACATAATCAGACAGCCAGATCGGTGTCTTTGCGCCATTTAATGGGTTGATAGCATAGCTTCCGGTAAATACGCCGGTCTTTTCCTTTGCCTGCATACGGTCTACATTAGAACGCATGGAAGAATCGAAAATGTACTTTTCAACTTCTTCTCTGGTCTCATCCGTTGCAAGGCTCTTAGCCAGCTTGTGCTCCGGAGCCAGTACCATAAAGGTTGCACCATAGAGAGTATCCGGTCTTGTGGTGTAAACAGTGATCTTTTCATCTCTGCCTTCGATCGGGAACTCAACCTCTGCACCATAAGATTTTCCGATCCAGTCAGTCTGCATCTTCTTAACCTTTTCCGGCCAGTCAAGCTTATCCAGGTCATTTAACAGTCTCTCTGCATATGCAGTGATCTTTAACATCCACTGACGCAGGTTCTTCTTGGTAACAGGAGTGCCGCAGCGCTCGCAGCAGCCGTTTACAACTTCCTCGTTAGCCAGACCTGTCTTACAGGAAGGACACCAGTTGATCGGAAATTCCTTCTCATATGCAAGGCCCTTCTTGAACATCTGAACGAAGATCCACTGGGTCCACTTATAGAATTCAGGATCTGTAGTATTTACTTCCATATCCCAGTCATAGATCGCAGCGATCTGCTTGATCTGACGTTTGATATTTGCAATATTTGCTTCTGTAGATTTTGCAGGATGTACGCCCATCTTAATAGCGTAGTTTTCTGCAGGCAGACCAAATGCGTCCCAGCCCATTGGGTGGATCACATATTTGCCCTTTAACAGCTGATATCTGCTCCATACATCAGAGATAACATAGCCTCTCCAATGTCCTACATGAAGACCATTTCCTGATGGATATGGGAACATATCCAGGCAGTAATATTTCTCTTTCTTTCCATCATTTACATTGATGGGGTTCTTTTCCCAGTTCTCACGCCATTTTTTCTCGATGGCGGAGTGATTATACTGTGATGCCATAATTCATTCCTCCGTAAATATTGCCGTGGGTGACGTAATAAGATAAAAAAACTGCGTCTCCTGTTTCCAAGAGACGCAGATATCATTTCCACGCGGTACCACTCTGATTCATGCGAAATCGCATGCACTCAATTCCTCTTATAACGGTAAGGACTCCGTCTTTTCTTACTGAAAATGAAGATCTTGTAATCCTCTCATCTCTTTCTGAAAAGCTGCTCATGGATCAGTTCGGCACTTCCCAGTCACCGGTTCTCATCTTTTCCCGGCTCTCTGTGGGGCTTAAAAAGTGTTTACTACTTCCATATCAATGCATTTGCACTAACCCATAATCTATCATATTTACACATCAGTGTCAATACCCTCTTTTTCGCTCCAATGGGCCGGGAAAAAGTCCTCTGGAATCCCGGTTTTGACGGGCAGTTTGTGACTATGGAGCTGGAGCACTAAAAACAGGCAGATATTCTATAAACTTCTTTACAGCCGGCGCCAAATGCTCCTTATCTTTCATAGCGAGGCCGATCTGACGGTAATAGGGTTCTTTTAAAGACCGGATCTGGATCCTGTAGGGAATGCGCTGCAGGATCATATCCGGCAGAATGCCTACTCCCATTCCTTTTTCCACCATAGCCATAATGGCAAAATCTTCCCAGGTGGTAAAACGGATATCCGGCTGTACATGATAACGTTCTAAAAGATCGGAAACCTCTGTTTTTCCACCATGTTCTAATAGAAGAAAAGGAAGTCCGTTCAGATCTTCAATGGGAACACTTTCTTTTTGGGTAAGAAAATGTCCTTCTGGCAGCACTACCTTATATTCATCCTGTTTTAACAGTATGGCATCAAATTTTGCCACTGTAGGCAGACGTAAAAAGCCGCAGTCCACCCGTCCTTCTTCGATCCACCGCTCCACTTCTTCATAATCCCCTAAAAGCATTTCATACTCAATTCCAGGATAGTCTTTCTGCAGCTTTGCAAAAATATCAGGAAGCCAGTTAATGGCTACACTGGAAAAGGTCCCAATGCGCACCTGGCCGGTCTCTATCCCATTCATCTGACTAATCTGGCCTTCCAGTTTTTCATGTTCACTTAAAACCCTGCGTAAAAATGGCATGACCTGTTCTCCTGCTGATGTGAGACAGACGCCGCTTTTACTCCGCTCAAGCAGTGTCATCCCCCACTCTTTTTCCAGATCAGACACCATTTTGCTTATGGAAGACTGGGCATAATCCAAGTCTCTGGCAGCTTTGGTAAAACTGCCTTTTTCCACTGTTTTCACAAAAGCAAGATATTTCAATAACGAATTTTCCATATGCCATCCATCCTATTCATTCTATTTTTCGATTTATCCTATCGATAATATTCGTTTTTTATATTTTAATTTATATCTTATACTATTTCAAGAATGAACAGGAGATATTTTAATATATGGATACTAAGAGAAAAAATTTAGACATAGATATGCTTCACGGTCCGCTGGCCGGAAAGCTGTTATTGTTTACACTACCTATTGCATTAAGCAGTATGATCCAGCAGTTATTCAACGCTGCAGATACAGCCATCGTAGGCTATTTCGGCAATGCAGACGCCCTTGCGGCTGTTGGTACAAATACGGAGATCATTGCCCTGATCGTTACCGTCTCCTCCGGGCTTTCTATTGGGGCAAATATCCTGATCGCCGCTCAGATCGGTCGCCAGGATAACAAAAATGCTCCAGCTTCAGTGCAGACAGCTCTGTTTTTGGCCCTGATCATCGGAATCACAGGCTCTGTTTTGGGACAGTGGATTGCCGGCCCCCTTCTGCGCCTGATCCGCACGCCTGAAAGCATTTTTCACTCTGCCAGACTCTATCTGCAAATTTATATGCTGGGGTATCCATTTTTACTTTTGTATGATTTCGGCTCTGCCATTCTCCGTGCACGGGGCGACAGCCGCTATCCCTTTTTAGCGTTAATGTCCTCTGGCATCATCAACGTGGGACTGAATCTGATCTTTGTACTGCTCTTTCACATAGGGGTTGCCGGAGTTGCCATTGCTACGGATATTTCCACTTTCTTTTCTGCCCTGATAGTCCTTTACCGCCTGCAAAAGGATAAACAGTTCCACCAGGCATTTTCCAGACCCTATTTTTCTCTGGACCTTACTGTAGAAATATTAAAAACAGGCGTTCCCTCTGCCATCCAGGGAGCCGTTTTCTGCTTTGCCAATATTTTTGTCCAGGCATCGGTGAACAGCTTTGGAGAAACGGCTATTGCCGGAAGTACCATTGCCATGAATTTTGAATATTTCACTTACTATGTGATCACAGCCTTCGGACAGACGGTCACTACTTTTACCAGCCAGAATTATGCTGCCGGACAATACCCAAGATGTAAAAAGATCCTCTGGCTCTGCCTCATCTTATCAACAGTATGCAGCTCCATTCCCATTTTTATCATTGTCCTGTTCCGGGATTTTTTCTCAGGTCTGTTTACAACAGAAACAGCCGTTATAAGCAATGCTTCTGTACGCATCCTCTGCATCCTGCTGTTTGAGCCTGTATGCAGTCTGTACGAGATTCCCGCCGGAGCTTTACGGGGCAGCGGCCACGCCCTGTATCCGGCTGTGAGCACAGTAATAGGTACCTGTCTGTTCCGTATTATCTGGATCTTCACGGTATTTCAGACAAATCCCACTCTTTCCACGCTGTATCATGCTTTTCCACTGTCATGGATCATGACGATCTTCCTGATTCATACAGGTATGATCGTGATCTGCAAAAAATCCCCCTGCAACCGCAGGGGGTAAAATTCACACTTATTTACAGATGTGCAATAATAGCCTTCTCATATTCAACGGTTGTAGCAGTTCCGCCAATATCCGGTGTAAGAACGCTTCCGTCTTCCAGCACCAGGTCTACTGCCTTGCGGATCTTTGCTGCAACATCTTTCTTTCCGATATGCTCAAGCAGCATACATGCGGACCATAAGAATGCAGTTGGGTTTGCAATTCCCTGTCCTGCAATGTCAGGGGCACTGCCATGAACCGCCTCGAACATGGCAAAATCTTTACCTAAGTTGCTGGATGGAAGAAGTCCCAGACCTCCGATGAGGCCGCTGACAAGGTCAGACAAAACATCGCCATACAGATTTTCTGTTACGATGATATCAAAGTTCTGTGGATGCATAACCAGCTGCATTGCCACGTTATCAACAATCTTATCATCTGCTTCAATTCCCGGATACTCTTTGCTGATATCATAGAAAATATCACGGAACATTCCGTCTGCCATCTTCATGATGTTTGCTTTGTGAACGCAGGTGACTTTCTTACGGTTATGGCTTACTGCATAATCGAAAGCAGCGCGGATAATACGCTCTGAGCATCTTCTGGTAATGATCTTAATGGAATGAACGGTATCCTTATCGATCATTTCTTCTACACCTGCATACAGGTCCTCTGTGTTTTCACGGAAGATCACGATATCTACATTTTCAAATGCAGTCTTTACAGCCGAGTTTGTCTTTGCAGGACGGATATTTGCGTAAAGGTCATATTTTTTTCTTAAAGTAACATTTAAGGACCGAAATCCCTTTCCTAGCGGAGTTGTAATAGGGGACTTTAATAAAATGTGTGTCTTTTCCATCGAAGCATAGCCTTCTTTTGGGATCAGCTCTCCGTGTGCTTCATATTCCGCAGCGCCTACATTAAACACTTCGTAGTTTAGATCTGCCCCTGCAGCATCTAAGATCCTTAAAACGCTGTCTGTAATCTCCGGTCCGATTCCATCGCCTTTAAATACCGTAATTGTATCTGCCATCTCTATCTCTCCTCCATTACTGTATATTCTTTATTCTCACCTACATACTTAGTTGCAGGACGCATGATTCTTCCATCATAAAGCTTATTTTCAATATTGTGGGCAACCCAGCCAACCATACGGCTGCACACGAATAATGGTGTGTAAAGGTCTCTTGGAATTCCTAACATTTCATAGGCAAAACCGCTGTAAAAGTCCACATTAGTAGGAAGAACCACTCCTTTACGCTCCTTCATGGTTTCTAAGGCAATCCGTTCAAATCTCTGGCGAAAATCAAATTCCGTCATCATCTTCTTTTCCTTCGCCACTTCTAAGCAGCGTGCCCGAAGCATCTCTGCTCTCGGATCCGAAATGGTATAAACAGCATGGCCAAAACCATATACAAGCCCGGAACGGTCGTATAATTCGCCATCCATCAGCTTATTGACCGCTGTCTTGATCTTCTTATCTTCTGTAGCATATCCGCCAGTCTCTTCTAACACCGCATCCATCATTTCCGCAACTTTGATGTTCGCACCTCCGTGTCTTGGTCCCTTCATAGAACCAATGCTTCCGCAGACGGTTGAATATATATCAGTACCGGTAGAAGCAATCACCACATTGGTAAACGTAGAGTTATTACCACCACCGTGATCTGCATGGAGCATGAGGATGGTATCTAACAATCTGGCTTCTTTATCAGAAAACTTCTGGTCTTTTCTTAGTAAGCTTAAGAAGTTTTCCGCAATGGAATAATTAGGATTTGCATAATGAATAAATAAACTGTCCCTGTTGTAATAATGTACTTTGCTCTGATAAGCATAGCAGGCAATGGATGGAAGTTTTGCCATTAAATTAATTCCCTTTACCAGAGTTTCATATACATCAATGTTATCCGGGTCATCATCATAATTGTATAAGGTAAGAACTGCATCCTGAAGCTTGTTCATCAGGTTCTTGCCCGGCATACGCAGCAGGTTCATTTCCACAAATTCATCCGGGATCTCGTAACATTCTCTCAAAATGCTGCAAAAATGGTCCAACTCTGCTTTTTTTGGAAGATAACCGAAAAGAAGAAGGAAACAAACTTCCTCATAGCCGAAATGACCGTCTTTCTTCCCCTTTACCAGGTCTTCCACATCATAACCTCTATAATAAAGCTTTCCTGGTATTGCCTGGATCCCGCCTTCCGGTGTCTCCTCGTAACCTACAACATCTGCCACACGGGTAAGACCCACTCTTACACCGGTGCCGTCCTCATTTCGAAGACCTTTTTTTACATTGTATTCTTTATACCACTTATTAGGGATATCTGTATAATTCTGGGATTTTCCATAAAATTGTGCAAGATAACTGTCTTTCACGATCTGCTCTCCTCTCCGGCGTAGTCTTTATGCTGCTAACCTCTGCCGTCAGCCTAATGTCTGTTTCTATTATAATTGATCAGGCATCCTGCCTTAACAATGGCTCTTTCTTCCGGTGTCATATCTACAATGTAAAGGTCTAATTCTTTTATTTCTGTCTTTGCATCTTTTCCGTTTCCAAGAACATATGCCTTAATGGAACTCAAATCACCGTCCAGTGCTTTTCTCACACCTGGAACGTAGATATAATCGCCCACTTCAAAATCAGGTTCTGCTTCCATCTGGAACGGCAGCATGCCCCAGTTCATAACATTGGAACGGTATCTCTTGGTTGCATATTCTTTACAGATATTTGCAAGTCCGCCGATCACTCTCTGGCAGCTGGCTGCCTGCTCTCTGGCAGAGCCGTCACCCGGTTTTACTGCGTAAACCATACTTCCTACTTCTGTATCTTTTACTGAAACAGTTTCATTTCCGGAAATGCTCCTGATAGCTGCAAATACATTTGCAAGATCTGGTTCTAATGCCAACTCTTTTTCTTCTCCACCGGCAACTCTGGCTTTTTCTAATTGATCTACTACTTTGGTACGTCCTACGTACTCCGGATCTCTTCTGGATAAGGTAAATTCTGCCAGTCCCAGTGGATTGGAACGATAGGAAGAAGTTTCACCGGACGGGATCAGTTCGTCGGTCGTAGTTACCGGGTCCATGATCTTGGAGCAAACCTTTAAGAGGATATTGTCGGTTAATGGGCTCATCTCCGGCCAGTCCTTGATGTTTGGACCATATACGAGAGATTTCTCTTCTTCTGCCTTTCCAAATCCCTGATATACACGGTTCTTATAAGACTTATCGTCAAACTCATATTCCGGAATATCATTCCAGCAGTCCAACTCCCATGCAGAAGTAAGTTTACCGCCGTTTGCCGCTGTTGCTGCAATGGATCGGGCATCCATCAGAGCTACCGCTGCCATCTGTCCGTTTCCTGGCTTGCTTCCTTCACGGTTCGGGAAGTTTCTGGTGGTATGACGGATACTTAAACCATTGTTGCATGGTGTATCGCCTGCACCAAAGCATGGGCCGCAGAAAGCAGTACGGATAATAGCGCCTGCATCCATTAAATCTGAAATAGCGCCCTTCTTAACCAGGTCTGAGAAGACCGGCTGGGAAGAAGGATAAACAGCCAGTGAAAATTCATCACAGCCGCAGTTCTTTCCTTTTAAAGCATGTGCTGCTTCGATTACGTTGGTGTAATTTCCGCCTGCACAGCCTGCGATAATTCCCTGCTGTACCATCAGGTCATTTCCAACGATCTTATCAAGAAGTGTGAAATGTGCTTTTCCTCCGGATACCTTTTCAGCATCCATTTCTACCATATGAAGGATATCCTTCATATCTGCCTTTAATTCGTCGATCTCAAAGGCGTTGCTTGGATGGAACGGAAGGGCGATCATTGGCTTTACAGTGCTTAAGTCTACATATACACAGCCATCGTAGTAAGCCACATCTGCCGGATCCAGTTTCTTGTAATCTTCCTCTCTATGGTGCTTTGCCAGGTAATTTCTGGTATCTTCATCGGTTCTCCAGATAGATGTCAGACAGGTGGTCTCTGTGGTCATTACGTCTACACCGTTTCTGTAATCGGTAGTCATAGAAGCAACACCTGGACCAACGAATTCCATTACTTTATTCTTTACATATCCATTTTTAAATACCGCACGAATGATAGCCAGTGCAATATCCTGTGGGCCGGTACCAGGTTTCGGACATCCGTCC
>CAVFER010000057.1:0-17592 GCA_963621525.1 bacterium
CTGTGGGGTTGCTGTAAGGAAAACAGCAATGGAAATCTGACCAATATTGTGAAAAACTGCCCCGACCATACTTAAAAGCCATAACCTTTTTAAAGGAAAGAAAGGAAGTAGCAGACCGCAGGCTGCAAAGCACAAAAGTCCTCCGCACAGGCTGTAAGGAAGGCTCATCATACGGCCGCTGGCAAAAGCGGCAAGAATCACACGGGCTAAGAGCACAAGAAGCGCACTTTTTCGGTCATACAGGTAAAAAACAGCCAGAGTGACAATGTTTGCCAGTCCCAGTTTAATACCTGGTATGGATGTTAAAGGGGGAAGAAAGGATTCGAAGATGGATAGCACCAGCGCAACGGCAGTTAAAAGAGCCAGCCAGGTCAGCCGGTACACGTTCATAGGCCCCCTCATCGTCCGGTCACCGCATCCAGTGCAGTGTCTGCATCAGAGCAAGCACCGGAAGAAGAGATAAAACGAATGCTTAGTTTGTGGGGGAGACATACAATCGGTTCCGGACCGTGGGCACGGATTCCCTGATTGACACAGATCTGATCCCGGCAGTCAGCTTCGATCACGCCGATCCCCTCCGGAGAGATCTGGATGGTGTTTTGTTCCCCAGGTTCACCTAAAGTAAATGTTTCAGTATCCTTGACTGTACTTAAATCCACGGTACGGATCTCCTTTCCCTGATAGGTAATGACAGCTGTAAAACTGTTGCTTTCTTTCTTTCGCAAATACATCCACAAACCAAAAAAAACGGTGCAGAGTAAAAGGACGAGAACAGCCAGAATGGTTTTTTTATAAAAATACCCTTTTTTCATTACTGTACGACCTCAACATTTCCGCCGGTAGTGATGCGGCAATGGTCAGCCAGTCCGGCTGTGACGATCACGGTTCCATCTTCTTTCATCATTACTGCATCGAACTCTGATTGATGTGCTTTCCAGAATTGGGAAGCCTTTTCAGGTCCCATAATAAAAAGTGAGGTGGATAGAGCATCTGCTAACGTACCGTCATCGCTGATGATGGTAACCGAAGTCAGCCCGCTGTCAGCGGGATATCCGGTGCGTGGATCTATAATATGATGATAGCGGGTTCCATTTTCTTCAAAATAGCGCTGATAGCCACCGGAAGTGATCACTGCCTGATCAGCGACTTCCACAACGGCAAACATGGAATTTTGATCCTTCGGATCCTGGATTCCTACGCGCCACAGGCTTCCGTCCGGCTTATGCCCAAGGGCCTGTACGTTTCCTCCAAGAGAGATAATACCGCTTGAAACACCATTTTCCCGGAAGATATCCATCACGCGGGAAGAAGTAAAACCCTTGGCAATGCCGCCAAGGTCCAGAGAAACCGCTTCCGGCAGTGAGACAACAGAATTTTCTATGTTCACCTGGTGGTAGTCCACTGCGCCTAAAAGTGTATGAAGTTCATCTGCTGAAGGGACGCGGTAGTTTTTCGTTGTAAATCCCCATGCTTCCATGACCGGTTCGATGGTACAGTCAAACAGACCGTCTGTCATCTGGGAAAGTTCGAGGGAGCGTTCTAAGAGTTTTTTTGTATCAGCAGAAACGGTCCCTTGTTTTGTTTCATTGATCGGAAGGATCTCACCGCTGTCACTGGAAATAGAAAGAAGACGATCCAGACGTTGGATCTCCTTTGATGCTTCCTCCAGTGCTTTTTGTGCATTGCTCCCGTAGGCAGTCAGGTTCATGACGGTGTCCATGGCATAAAGCTCAAGGGAACGGCTTTCATCTGATGAGATACTGTCCGCAGATGCAGTCTCCTTGATAGAAGGCGCTAAAGAAGCAGCCGGTATTGTATGAGCTGTGGAACAGCCGGTGCATAAAGCAAGGGTCATCCAGACCATTGCAATCTGTAGTTTTCTTTTTTTCACGATAAATACCTCGATCCGATCATTTTTCAGTCACATATTAGCATTGACCATAAGACTTGTCAACAATACCAAAAGTTACAATAAGAAAAAAAGAAGAAAAAATAGAGATAAATTAGAAACCAAAAATGAACTATTTTATCAACAACACCTAAATGAGAAAAAATTAGCAATTAAAAAGCTGGTAAAGGGGGTATAAAAGTTGACTTGTGTTAAGAAAAAGTTTATCTTTTTGTAAGAGTTAGGAAGAACTAATAACCGTGAAAGGTCTTTTATCATGGGATATTTGCAAACAAGATCCACATGGATAAAGGAGCTTTTGCAAGAAAAATGGAGGTAGTTATGAAGAAGAATATCACAAAAAAAGCGGCGGTATTCCTGTTATCAGCAATGGTGGCAGCACAGTCCGGACTTTCTGTACAGGCGGCAGCACTGACAGAAGGAAACTGGGAACAGACTGACAAGGGATGGAAATTTTTAAACCGTGACCGTCAGCCTTATACCGGTTGGATTCGTACTGCATCAGGATGGTATTATCTCAGTGCAGAAGACGGAAGTCTGGTAACCGGATGGAAGAATATCAATGGTCTGGATTATTATTTCACCCCTGCCAGTGAGGGAATCGAAGGCCAGATGAAGGTAGGCTGGTATCAGTCTCCACAGGGCGAATGGTATTTCTTTGATAATTCTACAGATACGCATGAAGAAGGAAGAGCTGTCAGCGGATGGAACTGGATCGATGGCTATTGCTATTATTTCTCCAAGACAGAAGAAGGAAAAGGTGCCAAAATGGCAGCCAACACCACAACTCCGGATGGCTATAAGGTAAATGCCAGCGGACAGTGGGTAAGCGAGGATGGAACCGCTCAGTATCGTCAGTCCGGCGGATACAGAACGAAAGCAGTATCCGGCAGTACAACGGTAACATCTTCCGGTTCCAGCTCCAGTTCCGATTCTGACTCGGATAGTGATAAAACACCGGTTACTCCTGTTACACCGGAAGTAAAAGAAGAGTATCAGTATCTGCTGATGAACATTCCTTATGCAGATTTCTATGAGAGCGAAGTGAAGGGAAATGAGGAAGACGTAGATTTTGTTTCTTCTGCGACCCTTAATAAGCCAAGAACAGGAAATCTGGTTGCCGGCTCTTATCATACAAACGAAGATGGAACTACAATAGACGGTGTTACCTTCCCGGTAAGAGTAAAGAAGGGAACTGATCTTTCTGCTTTTAAGAAGGTGACAGACAGTGATTCTGTAACGATCAAAGTTGTGAATCGTGGACAGGAAAAAGAGACAACCTATACAGGAAAAGATGCATTATTTGAGAATGAAGACTTTGCTTACTATGAAATGAGCGAGATTCCTTCTTATTATAAGGAATTGACCATTAACGGTGACGTACTGATCTTTAGTGAAGTAAAGGGAACAACGGAAAATGTAAGCGGTGTCAGTGCAGAGGTAGCAACCAGCAGTAACTACGGCGATTACCAGCTGACCATGAACGGACTTCCGGAGTCCTTATCTTCTTCTGATACAACCGTATATGGTGTGGTTCTTCATACGAAAGAAGGCACTGACTATGGTATGCGTCATCTGGAAAATATCTGGTTAAGAACGAGTATTGCCTGGGCAAGCGGCTTTACAGAAGACAGTCATGGCAGTCCACTGTCATCTTCACATTATGAGTCCATGATGGGCAAAAATATTACCGGAGTTACTTACTATACAAGCGAAGGCATGATGGAAATCCCGTTTACACAAGCAGTCTATGTGCCGGTTAAAATTGCACAGGAGATTGCAGTAGCGCAGGATGCAATGGTTTCTAATGCAGAAGCGGCTATTACAGGACTGGATGCACTGCCAGCTGATTTTGAGCCGGTTTACAGCGTTTCTGGTATGGAAAATACAGAGGTTGCCTTTGAGGTAACGGACGGAAAACTGACATGGACAGGCAGTCCACTTCCGGGCAAGTATACTTTGACGATCCAGGATCATTCCGGAAAATATGCGACAATTAGTGTTTCCTTTATTCTAAGTGCAGAAACAAGTCCGGTAAAGGTTCAGGTAAAGGACGGCAGCGACGGCAGCGAGTATGAGCTTGCAAAAGTAGATACTACGATAACAGATGCTCAGGTAAAAGCTTATGCAAAATCTGTTACATCCGTAAAAGTCGGAGAAACGGAATATGCTGCAACCGGAAGAGGTTCGGTACAGATTGTCAAGGAAGATGGAACCATTGATACCTCTGTGAAGGTAAATGGTAACTATCTCTTTGAAAGCCAGGTTCCAACTGATATTACGATCCAGGCAGACGGATATCCGGCGGTGACCGGAACGATCACTGTTACTGCTCACTATCAGTACGTGCTGATGAATATTCCATATTCTGCATTTTATGCAAATGAACTGGAAAATAATGAGATTGCTGTAGATGTTGTTTCCTCTGCAACAATGAAAAGGCCTTTAAATAAGGAGTACACAGCAGGAACCTACCATACAAAGGCAGACGGAAGCGTGATCAGTGGTGTTACCTATCCGGTTAAGATTGATGAAAAAGCACTTGCAGGCTTAACAAAGGCTGACAGTGAGGATGCTCTTTACAGCAATGTAGATTATGCATACTATGTACTTGCAGCAACACCTTCTTATTATAAGGAAGCAAAAGTAGGGGATAATCAGATTGTTTCATTCTCACAGTCTAAGACTACATTAAAAACAATAGAATACACATCCGATGCGAATATCACCACCACCAAGCTGGAAGGCAATCATATCATGCATGGTGATTATGAAGTGCGTTTTACCGATCTGGCGAATGATTGCATCTTAAGAAATACGGAAACAGTTGTATATGGTGCAATCCTTCATACGGTAGGCGAAGGTGAGAATGATACCAAGGATTACGGTCTGCGTTATCAGGAAAATATTTTCAATCATAAAAATAATAACTTCGAGATTGCATGGGCTACCGGAACAGGTGATGGTTTCCAGACAACTGTTAAAAATGCAACACTGTCTTATGAAGCTTATGAAGATATGATGGGACGCAGCTTAACAGGCCTTACTGTATATACCGATCAGGGAACGGTAGAGATTACTTTTGAACATAATAAGTATGTGCCGATTAAGTCTGCTGAAAACAAAGTAAGCGTAACTGCACCGGAACTGGATGCAACGGAAACTGCATATAGTGTTGAAAAACTTCTTTTCGATAATTATAAGGTTTCTGTAACGGATTCTGATGATAAGGCAGTAGAAGGCTTTAATGTAGATACCGAGAATAAAAAAGTTACTTGGGGCGATACTGTGGCAGCAGGTGATTATAAGCTGGTATTTACAGATGAAAGTGGGGTATATGCACCGGTAACTGCTTCCTTTACGATTAAGGCAAGCTCTGTATATGTAATGATGAATATTCCTTATGATGAATTTTATAAGGCTGAGTTAACAGATACAGATACAAAAGTGGATGCAGTGACTTCCGCAACACATAACAAAGCAGTGAATAAGACTTTTGTAACTGGTTCTTATCATACCGGTACTACAGCAGATAAGAATGTTAAGATTCAAGGTGTTACCTATCCAGTGAAGGTGGATCCTGAATATCTGAAAACAAACAGTACAAAGTTCAAGGCAGTAGACAGTGAAGACGCTTTGTTTGCAAGCGATGATTATTGCTACGTCTTACTTAATGAAGTGCCAAATTACTACAAGACTTTAGACACTACAGTTGGAACATTTGGAGAAATCATAACATCTCTTGAAGAACAAACCATTGGAAATGTTGAAGCAACGCTTGATACAAATGCATGGCACTGCGAATATGAGCTGGCATTAAACGAAGACAATTTGGGCGATGATTCAGTATTGCTGAATGATGATACAGTTGTATATGGAGCTGTTATTCATACAGCAGCAGGTAAAGAATTTGCATTACGTCATCTGGAAAATATCTGGTTCAATACAGAATTAGGTTGGGATAACGCAGCAGATGGCTATTATGCAGGACTGGTAGGTCAGGAAATCGACAGTATTATCTACTACACCAGCGCAGGAAAAGTAACTGTAACACTGAGCAGTCCGGTGAAAGTAACTGAAAAAACAGGCGTGGAAGTAACCGTTGGCACTGCAAAAGCTTCAGATGGAGAAACAGGAACAAAGATTACCGGTCTGGAAAAACTGCCAAATGACTTTGAGTCAGATTATGAACTGGAATATTCCGATGGAACTGCTGTTGAGGATTTTGCGGTAACTGAAAATACCCTTACATGGACTGACACTTTAAAGGCAGGAACCTATGTACTTACGGTAAATGATGCAAGTGGTAAATATGCACCTGTTGTATCTGAATTCGTTTTAAGCAGTGCTGCTGAAAGTGTCACGATCAAGGATAATACAATTAGTATTATTGGATCTGATGATGCGAATATTACTGCTGATGAGTTAGCTGCATATCGCAATGCGATCACAGAAGTTTATGTGGATGGCAGCAAGTTATGGGGAGTTGACGGAAACAATCTGATTGATGAAGAAGGTGCTATTAACTTTGCAGCAACCAGAACCGTTCATGGGCAGACTTCAAATGTATTTGCAGACGGTGCAGATGGCGATTATACCTTGAAACTGGTAGCAAGCGGTTATCCAGATACAGAAACAGTCAATGTAGGAAAGAGTTATGGACCGGATACAGAGCATGAAGTTGAGGCACCTGTTTATGATCTGTATGATGAGGATAGTTTTGATGAGTATACAGCTAAAGTGAAAGTCGTTGTTAATGCAAAAGGAGAAGTTGTATCTGTAGAAGATAATGGCACAGATTGTGGTAACAATACAAGATATTGGGGTATAGCAAAGGGGGCTTTTGACAGATTTAAAGGAGCAACTGAAAATACAATTGCTGATGTAAATGTGAAATTTGATGCTAAGACGGGGGCTACCTGCTCTCTTACCGCTGTGAAAACAGCTGTAGCTGAAGCATTAGGCGCAACAACTTCCAATGCTGCTGTCATTGACAATGTTACAGAAGCTGCTGACCCGGCTGCAATCAAGTTCTACAAGAACGAGGAGCTTGTAAAGACCGTTGATGTAGATGCAGATGAACTGGAATCACTGGGAAGTCTGGAAATCCTGGATGTGGTACTGGATCCTAAGTATGAGGATAACTGGAATGAGTTTACAATCGTTGTCGTAGATGCAGATGACGAGGAGCTGGATAATACAGCAGCGGTTGTAGATGATACATTTACAGTAACTCTTGCAGATGGAAGAGTAATCACCGTAAGCTTCAGCTTCGAGGCAGAGGGAAACGAGGAAGAAAAGAAGACTGATGAGGTTGTAGCGGATGATACAACCAATGACACCGCAGAAGACGCAAACGGCGAGAACTCTGATCAGACTGTATCCGAAGATGAAGTGACAGAGGAAGAGAAGGAAGAAAACGGTTCTGAGGAAGAAAATAAATCTGAAGAAACCGGAAACGAGCCTGAAGAAGAAAAAGCAGAAGATTCCTCTGAGGATAATGATGGATCTGAGGAAACAGAAGACACTGGAAAAGAAGAGGAAGAGTCTGGAAACAAGGATCAGGACGGAGATAGCGTTTCCGGTGGCAAGGAAGATGCAGCCGATGTTCCGGAGGTAGGCGAGACAACACAGGAAACTGAGGTAGCGGAAACAGATACTCTTACAAAAAACGAATAATCTGTTTGCAGCAGTAAAAACGAATGAGTAATTTTACAGGGCTTTTGGAAGCTTTCTCCGAAAGCCCTGTATTTTTAGGAGAGAGCAAATGAGAAAAAATCTGAAAAAAAAGACGGCGGTACTGGCTGTTTCCGCAGCTTTGGCAGCGCAGGCCTGTTTACCGGGTTACGCAGCACCGTTGACCACAGGAAACTGGAAACAGGAAAATGATGCATGGAAATTTTGCGACCCAGATCAGAATCCTTATACAGGATGGATCCTTACTGCCTCCGGGTGGTATTATATGGATCCCTTAAACGGAGAAATGGTCACCGGATGGAAGCAGATCAACGGCATATGGTATTATTTCGGAACACAGCAGGAAAAAAAGGAAGGGCTTATGGCTACCGGATGGTATCAGGATGGACATGGAACATGGCACTTCTTTGACAACCGGTCCGGACAGAAAACGGAGGGAGCCCTGGTTACCGGCTGGAACTGGATCGACGGCAAATGTTATTATTTTTCGGAAGCAGATAATTTAGGAGCTTTGTATACGGATACAGTCACTCCCGACGGATTTTCTGTTAATGCTAAGGGACAGTGGACAGATGAAAAGGGAAGTGTTAAAACTGGTAGCAGCTCTGATTTTGTGACAGCTGCTGCCACGACTGCTACGACAGGCAGTGATTCAGACAGTGAAGATACAGAAAGTTCAGGAGGTTCCGATCGCACAGAAAATTCAGGAAGTTCTTCCAATGAAGAAAATTCAGGAAATTCCGGGAATAATGGCTCTGAGGACAGTAAAACTGATGACAGCACCGACAATGGTAAAACAGATGGGGATGACCATGAAAGTGATGATTCCGGTAATGACAGTTCTGATAAAAAAGATGACCAGGATAAAGAAGATGATCAGGACAAAAAAGACGATCAGGACAAATCGGATGACCAGGACAAAAAAGATGATACGGAACAGACAACCAGAGTACTGAAAGGCGAGGCAACGGTAGCCGCCAATGAGTTAGGAACGGTAAACGGTACGTACCAGGCCAAGGTAAAGGTGACAGTAGATCAAGACGGAAATATCATTTCTGTTGAAGATGACGGAACGGAACCGGGAAGAAATCAGGCGTTCTGGAGTGATGCATCCGAGATGTTTGAAAAATTCGGAGGCGAGCAGGGAGCAAAAACAGCAGAGGAAGTAGATCAGGTTCAGGCGGTAACCTATGCAACCATTTCTTCGAATGCGATTAAGGAAGCGGTAAAGAAAGCACTTAAAAGTGAAAATCCAACAGAACAGCCAGATACACCGACTATAAAAACAGCAGATCAGAGAACCCGTTTTATATTCAGTGCTGCCGAACCGGCCAAACTGCTTATCACAGCACCACAAGATACGCAGATCCGCTATACTACAGATGGAAGTGATCCGGTGAAAAATGCAGATGCGTTTACAGCTGATGGAACCGGAGAAGAAACAGCCATTTCTGTTTCAGCAAATGAAAATGCGACCGGCACGCTTACATTAAAGGCGGTGGCAGTAAAGGATGGACAGGCCTCAGATATAATAGAAAAGGAGCTTTCCTTTATCGGGATACCGGAAACATGGGAAAAGGGTACCAGGATCTATGAAGCAAGTGCTATGATCACATCCCAGACCAATAAACCTTATGAGGGAAAGATACGCATTACTGTTGTAAATGGAAAAATAGTGAAGATCGAAGATAACGGTACAAAACCGGTAGCTATTCAGGATGAAGTATACTGGTGGTATGTTTTTCCTACAACGACCAGTTTCGTTGGTATTTCAACAAAGTTTGCAGGAAAAGACCTGTCTGATCTGATCAATGCAAAGACTACACCGGGGGGCGGAGATGAATTTGCGGCCGATGCAGTCAGCCGGGCCACTATTTCCACAGATGCAATGAAGTATGCTGCGATCGAGGCTCTTCAGGGCGATCCGGTAGAATCCAGTGACGAAATCGTGCTTGCTCCCAAGATAACCAGCAGATATGGATTTTACAGTAATCCAAACGCCACGATCTATATAAGTATTGATAAAACAGAAAATACAACGGTCCGTTATACAGAAGACGGAACAGATCCTGATGCATCCAGTACAAAGGCAGAAACAAATTCGGTATCTTTTTACAGTAATACACCGGAATTTAAAGAGCTGCGCTTTGCTGCCTTTGATGAAGAAGGAAACCGCAGCAAAGTAGTGACAGTATGGTGCTGCTTCATGAAGAAAAGTACGACTGCACTGGAGCGTGGAAGCTATACGGTGAAAAAAGAGGGAGTTACGGCAACTGTAGATGTGAATTATTCCGGCTATATTTCCTCCATCCAGTTAGATGAGACCTCACAGGAAAAATACAGCGATTTTCTTCCGGAACTGCTGGCACACGTATATTATGAGCAGTCAGCTGATATTGATATACTGACACAGTATGAGGAAGAAGGACAGAAGGAAGTGCTTTCTGCCGTTGGAGCAGCGATTAAAAAGGCGTATAGCGCAGCACCGGTATTTTCAGTAGATCCGGTAAAGGGGACATCCAGTACAAAATATGGAAATTACGAATATGAGGAGAAGCCGGTGGCAGCCATCAGCTGTGCGGTAGAAGATACGCAGATCTATTATTATATAGCTGATAGTTCCTCTACTGTAAATCCGGATAAGGAAACCTGGACGAAATATGAAACACCTGTTTCGATTGAATTTGATAATGAAAAGGGCGGTTCCAAATATCTTTGGGCGGCTGTTACAGCAGATGAAGGAGAAACCTGGCTGAAAACGTCTAAGATTCAGTTTGTATACAATAAGAAGCCGGTGGAAAATGCAGTTGTGATCGGAGAAAAATCTTATAAAAGCCTTGTAAAAGCTCTGGAAGAAGCGAAAGAGGGAGATACCCTTATTTTAAATGATGATGTAGAGCTTACAGAAGAAGTGACTATGCCAGAAGCTTCTATTTCCATCCGGTCAGGAGAAAATGGACCGTATCTTATCAAATCATCCAAAGCCATCAGCTTAAAGGGAAACCTGACCATATCGGATGTCAGCTGGAATGCAACTATCTATGCAAACGGTTATGATTTTACTGCAGGAGAAAATGTGACCTGCTCAACCACAAATAGTCTGTATGTCGGCTCTGCTTCCGGCACAGTTCAGGCACAGGGAGAGGATCAAACCTGTCATATTACACTGTCATCGGGGAAATTTTACGTATATGGAACCGGTGCAGCAGTCAGTACGATGGAAGGCAATGTAGAGGTTCTTGCAAAGCAAGAGGCACAGATTCAGTTTTCAGGAACCTATTTATATGGAGAGTCCTATCTGAATGGTGATCTTTCCGTAACTGTGGACGCAACAGAGGGAAATACCGTTTTAAGTTCGTTCTGCGGGCGCAGTTCAGCAGGAACTGTTTCAGGTGATCTTACGTTAACCATTATAGGAGCGCCCCAGATTTCAAAATATACCTATATTTATGCGGTACAGTATAATAATGATGCGCAGTGGGGAAAACTGGATGTTACAGGTGCGGATCTGGAAACACTTGAATTAGAAACTATGGAAAAATTGCAAAACAAGTTTAGAGGTTTTGCAACCATAGAAAGCGATCTGGAAGAGGAAGACGAAAAGATAGAAGAGCAGAATGAAAATAAAGAAGAGGTTCAAAAAACGGAAGCAGACGCATCAGAACCAAAAGACAGTGAGATTGAGACTGAAAACGGCTCAGACGTCGAGAACAATTCAGGTGATGCAGGGACAGACTCAGAAGATGAAGCAGATGGTACTGCATCTGATTCAGAACCGGAAAACGCTACAGACGGTGCTGAGGCTGACTCAGAACCGGAGAGCGGTACAGATGATGCTGAGACTGAATACGGATCAGAAACCGGATCAGAATCAGAAGAACTTTCTGATCGTGTATCCTCAGAAGAAAATGAAAAAGAAGGGATAGAAGAGTCAGGAGAGACAGAAATAACAAAAGAGTAAGTAAATGCAGACAGATTCCACAGCAAATTTGATGCCAAAAAAGATTAAGCATACGACAAAAAAATTTAGCCGCTAAAGTCATTGAAAATTTATGCAAGGTATATTATAATGCTATCAATTTGGGCAGAAATCCATAGCGGCGCACACATTCGGAAGGGAAAATGGATGTCAAGCTTGCTTGTAAATCCATTTTCTCTTTTGAATGTGTACATCGGATGGACCATCCGATGCTTCTTGAAAGGCAAAGCCTTTCAAGAAGATGGCGCCGCGTAAACGCTTTCCGCGATGCAATCTTCCACCTGGAGCAAATGGTACAAAATGCTTTCAAGAAGATGGCGCCGCGTAACGCTTTCCACGCTGCCACACAGCCGTGGAAAAACGGATATTCTCCTCCCATACAATACAAGAAAGGACAGGTATTCCCCCTTATGAAAGCATACCTTATATTGGAAGACGGCACTGTGTTCACTGGCACCAGTATTGGTTCTCAGCGTGAAGTGATTAGCGAGATCGTTTTTAACACATCTATGACCGGTTATCTGGAAGTATTAACTGACCCGTCATATGCAGGACAGGCCGTTGTTATGACCTATCCTCTGATCGGTAATTATGGAATCTGTCGTCAGGATATGGAGTCTTTAAAGCCCTGGCCGGATGGTTATATTGTAAGAGAATTATCAAGGATCCCAAGCAACTTCCGTTGCGAAGGCACAATTCAGAATTTCTTAGAAGAAAATGATATTCCTGGTATCTGTGGTATCGATACAAGAGCCCTCACAAAGTTATTAAGAGAAAAAGGTACAATGAACGGTATGATCACGACAAAAGAGTATTCAGACCTGTCTGAGCCTATCAGCCGTATGAAAGCCTATACAGTAGCCGGTGTTGTTATGGCTACCACAACCAAAGAAAAGTACGTTCTTGCGGGAAATGGAAAGAAAGTTGCTTTAATGGACTTTGGCGCAAAGAAAAACATTGCCCGTTCCTTAAATGAAAGAGGCTGCGAAGTAACTGTATATCCGGCGGATACACCGGCAGAAGAGGTTTTAGCAGCAAATCCGGACGGTATCATGCTTTCTAATGGCCCTGGCGATCCAAAGGAAAATACCGAGATCATTAAAGAGATCAAAAAAATGTATGATTCCAATGTACCGATTTTTGCAATCTGCCTGGGACATCAGTTAATGGCGCTGGCAAACGGTATGGATACCTACAAATTGAAATACGGTCACAGAGGCGGAAATCATCCTGTAAAAGATCTGGAGACCGGAAGAGTTTACATTTCTTCCCAGAACCATGGTTATGCAGTAGATACCAATACTGTAAAGCCTGAGATCGCAGTTCCTGCATTTGTCAATGTAAATGACGGAACCAATGAAGGTTTAAAATACACAGGAAAGAATATTTTTACTGTACAGTATCACCCGGAAGCATGCCCCGGACCACAGGACTCCGGATACTTATTTGACCGTTTCCTTAAAATGATGGAGGTAAATGACTGATGCCAAAGAATCCTGAAATTAAAAAAGTACTGGTTTTAGGCTCCGGCCCGATCGTTATCGGACAGGCAGCAGAATTTGACTATGCAGGTACACAGGCCTGCCGTTCTTTAAAAGAAGAAGGAATCGAAGTTGTCCTTTTAAACTCCAACCCGGCTACCATCATGACCGACAAGGACATTGCAGACCGTGTATACATTGAGCCGCTGACTGTAGAAGTAGTAGAGCAGCTGATCTTAAAAGAAAAGCCGGACAGTATCTTACCTACCCTCGGCGGACAGGCCGGATTAAACCTGGCAATGGAGCTGGAGGATGCAGGTTTCTTAGAGAAGCACAATGTACGTCTTATTGGTACCACCGCTCTTACCATAAAAAAAGCAGAAGACCGTGAAATGTTTAAAGAGACCATGGAAAAGATCGGTGAGCCGGTTGCTCCTTCTGACATTGTAGAAGATGTAAAACATGGTCTGGAAGTAGCAGCAAAGATCGGCTATCCGGTGGTTTTACGTCCTGCTTATACACTGGGCGGTTCCGGCGGCGGTATTGCGCAGAACCCGGAGCAGTGTGCTGAAATTCTGGAAAATGGTCTACGCTTATCCCGTGTGGGACAGGTTTTAGTAGAGCGCTGCATCGCTGGCTGGAAAGAGATCGAATACGAAGTAATGCGTGACGGTGCAGGAAACGTAATTACCGTCTGCAATATGGAAAACCTGGATCCGGTTGGCGTTCATACAGGTGACAGTATCGTTGTAGCACCTTCCCAGACCTTAGGTGATAAAGAGTACCAGATGTTACGTACGTCTGCCTTAAATATTATCAGCGAGCTGGGCATCACCGGTGGCTGCAACGTACAATACGCATTAAATCCAGACAGCTTTGAATACTGTGTTATTGAGGTAAACCCACGAGTTAGCCGTTCTTCTGCACTGGCTTCCAAGGCAACCGGATATCCAATTGCAAAAGTGGCTGCAAAGATTGCTTTAGGATACACTCTGGATGAGATCAAAAATGCAGTAACCAAGAAAACCTATGCAAGTTTTGAGCCAATGCTTGACTATTGTGTAGTAAAGATGCCAAGACTTCCATTTGATAAGTTTATAAGCGCTAAGAGAGCCTTAGGAACCCAGATGAAGGCAACGGGTGAGGTCATGAGTATCTGCACCAACTTCGAGGGCGCCCTGATGAAGGCGATCCGTTCCCTGGAACAGCACGTAGACTGCCTGATGTCCTATGACTTTACCGGACTTTCTTATACAGGACTGGTAAAAGAACTGGAGATCGTAGATGATATGCGTATCTGGAGAATTGCAGAGGCACTGCGCCGCGGTTTCCCATATGAGCTGATCCATGAGATTACCCGCATTGACATCTGGTTTATTGACAAGCTGGCTATCCTGGTAGAAATGGAGAAAGAATTAAAGGCAGTAGGCGAAGGAAAGAAAGAACTTACCACAGAACTTCTTGCAGAAGCAAAACGCATTGAGTTCCCTGATAATGTGATTTCCCGTCTTACCGGTATTTCCCAGGAAGAGATCAAGAAGCAGCGTTATGACAATGGCATCCGCGCTGCCTACAAAATGGTAGATACCTGTGCAGCTGAGTTTGCAGCAGAGACTCCATATTACTATTCCTGCTTTGGAAGCTACAACGAGGCTGAAAAGACAGAGGGAAGAAAGAAAGTCCTGGTTCTTGGTTCCGGCCCGATCCGTATTGGACAGGGAATCGAGTTTGACTTCTGTTCTGTACACAGCACCTGGGCCTTCAGCAAAGAAGGATATGAGACCATTATCATCAATAATAACCCGGAGACGGTAAGTACAGACTTTGATATTGCAGATAAGCTGTATTTCGAGCCATTAACACCGGAAGATGTAGAAAGCATTGTAGATATTGAAAAGCCAGACGGCGCTGTGGTACAGTTTGGTGGACAGACTGCCATTAAGCTGACCGAAGCACTGATGAAAATGGGCGTTCCGATCCTTGGTACAGCAGCAGAAGATGTAGATGCTGCAGAGGACAGAGAGCGCTTTGACGAGATCCTGGAGCAGTGCCATATTCCGAGACCTGCAGGACATACTGTATTTACTGCGGAAGAGGCAAAGAAGGCAGCAAATGACCTGGGCTATCCGGTTTTAGTACGTCCTTCCTATGTACTGGGCGGACAGGGCATGCAGATCGCTATCTGTGATGAAGATATTGACGAATTTATCGGCATTATCAACCAGATCGCCCAGGAGCATCCGATCCTGGTAGATAAGTATATTATGGGTAAGGAGATCGAGGTAGACGCCATCTGCGACGGAACGGACATCCTGATTCCCGGTATCATGCAGCATATCGAGCGTACCGGTATCCACTCCGGAGACAGTATCTCCGTATATCCGGCACAGGATATTACCCAGCACAATGTGGATACCATTGTAGAATATACAGAGAAGCTGGCTAAGGCCCTTCACGTAAAGGGTATGATCAACATCCAGTTTATCGTAGACGGGGATGACGTATACATCATCGAGGTAAATCCACGTTCTTCCCGTACGGTACCATATATCAGCAAGGTAACCGGTATACCGATCGTTCCTCTTGCAACCCAGATCATCTGCGGCCACAGCATTAAAGAACTGGGCTACAAGCCCGGATTGCAGCCGGCAGCTGATTACATCGCTGTTAAGATGCCTGTATTCTCCTTTGAGAAGATCCGCGGCGCAGATATCAGCCTTGGACCGGAAATGAAGTCTACCGGTGAGTGCCTTGGTATTGCTAAGACCTTTAATGAAGCTCTTTATAAGGCATTTGAAGGCGCCGGAATCCGCCTGCCTAAGTATAAGAAGATGATCATGACCATCAGAAAGAATGAGCAGGAAGAGGCAGTAGAGATCGCACGCAGATTTGCGGATGTAGGCTATCAGATCTTTGCGACCAAGGGAACTGCAAGAACCTTAAATGCACATGGCGTAAAGGCACTTGAGATCCGTAAACTGGAGCAGGAGTCCCCGAATATCCTTGATCTGGTATTAGGACATCAGATCGATTTAATCATCGATATCCCGGCACAGGGTGCAGAAAGAAGCCATGACGGCTTTGTGATCCGCCGTAATGCCATTGAGACCGGTGTAAATGTACTTACAGCCCTTGATACAGCAAGAGCCCTTGTAACCAGCCTTGAGAACCGTGCAAAAGAGCTGACACTGGTGGATATTGCAACTGTAAAGAATGCATAAGTGTGAATAAATATAAATAAATATAAGCCCCGCTGGTTTGGCGGGGCTTATATTTTGACCAGAAAAAAGTGAGAGAGGACCCGCGCCAACGGCGCGTTGATCCATATCCTATGCTACAGAAACATTGCTGGCGTATTTTTCCGGGTGATTGACTGGATAAGTCACCTTACGGCCTTCTAACACCTCTGTAATGCCCAAAGCAGCCTGATAGGACAGCCGTTCCATAGCCTGTTTGCTTAAACCGGCAATGTGTGGTGTTGCGATCACCTGATCCATGTGCAGCAATGGGTCATCTGCATTCGGAATCTCGCCTTCAAATACGTCCAGTGCAGCGCCTGCCAGACGGTTAGCAAGGAGCATATCTCTTAAAGCATCCTGATCTACGACTTCTCCACGTCCAAGATTTAAAAGATAAGATTCCGGCTTCATAAGCTCCAGCTTCTCTCTGCTTACCAGATGAAAAGTATCCTTTGTATATGGCAGGTGAATGGAGAGAAAATCACAGTTTCGGATTACTTTATCCAGGTCACTTGTAAGGATGCCATAGTCTGCACAGATATCTCCCGGCAGGTTTCTGCGGTATCCTAACACCTTCATACCAAAGCCGTAGGAAGCCTTTCGGGCAACAGATGTGCCAATGCGTCCCATTCCCAGAATGCCTAAGGTCTTGCCTTCCAGATCAAAGGTTGAGATCTGCGGGCGGATATTCCAGCCTTCTTTACGCAGGCCGTCACGGCTTAGCGGAAGTTTTTTGGCAAGGCTTAAGATCAGTCCAATGGTAAATTCCGCAACGGAACCGCTGTTGGCATCTGCCGCATTTGTTACCTGGATTCCCAGACGTTCTGCGGCTTCTACATCGATACAGTCTACTCCGGCGCCATGCATGCCGATGACCTGCAGCTTTGGACAGGAACGCAAAACACGTTCTGTAAAATGACCGTTTCTTGTAAGAACACCGTCGGCATCATGTGCCTCTCTCATAAGAGTTTCTTCATCATATCCGGTTCCCATGACCACCTGATATCCGTGGTCCTGAAGCAAAGTAATGCCTGCAGGGTCTACAGCTTCTGTGATTAATATTTTTTTACTCATATACATTACCTCCTACCGGAAAAATTCTATGGAAACAACGACCAAAACAGGTTGCTCAGATTTATTTGCCAATAGTCTAGCGGAAATTTATAACCAAAACAAGTTGCAACATGTACACTAAATGCGTATAATGATGGACAATATGTATACTATGGTCAAAAGGTCTAAAATCCGACGCAAGCTTGCTTGCAGGAGGATTTTTGAACTTGGGAC
>CAVFER010000058.1:0-16809 GCA_963621525.1 bacterium
ACGTTACTCACAGAATAGTACAATGATTGTGAGAAACTTTAACTTGCAAAGGATACTCTGAGCCGTTTTTTTTGCTGTAGGCGCGATGTTCACTTTACCAGATTCAATAAAGCATACAAACCTTTTATTACTTATATCGAGTTTGACGAATCATTTAGCGGAACGTATTAAAGGGGATGATTATGAAGAAAAGATTAATCATTACATTTATTATCTTGTTTGTTCCGGTTGCAATGCTATGCAGATATTTAAGTCTTCCTGTTTATGATATGAGAATTGAATGTTTTTATTTCAATGGTTGTTTATATAATAATATGGGAAGTACTCCATGTGAGTTAGATAAAGTTGTGGCACGCGACTCTGGTGGTTTTGTTCATTCTTTAATATGTGGTAAAGCCTATAGCATAAAAGGCGATAAGGAATTGTACTATATATATATTCATGAGGATGGTATGACGGGAGGAGTTTATGAGAGAGAGGGCGTTCCAGATTCTTATACACCAAGCGGAGTATTTTGGGGTCGAGTCGAGAAATACTATCAAGACAGCGACATAGTTGATATGGCTGAAAAATTATCATCCGCAGATTTGAATGAATCAGAAGTAAATACATATATAGATAAAGAAATATATGTTGACCGGCTCTCTTCAGATATCTATAAGGATTCCTATCCATTGTATCTGTGTTACGATGGCATAGCCGTTGCCCGCAAATTTGTTGGATGTGTATACAAATACAATGAAGATTATTATTTTCTAAATAAATGGCCGGGTTATTATGATTCATCCGAAGAAAAAAGATGTTACAAGTTAGATACAGGCTTTTATGAAGTGTTAGATAAATACTGGAACAAACAGTAATTGCCGAGTCTTAAATCAGATGCAGCGCAAGAACCGTAATAAGCAATGTTCTCAAAATGGTTTAATCATGCATAAATCTTGAAATTCTCGTACTTAAGGGATAAAATTAAAATCAACTTATCCTAGTAAATCGTTTACAAAATAACTAGCCCATTCGCTTGTCTGCAAATCCGATTGCACAGTTATTTATGAAACGATGTACTGGATGCAGCATGGCACAATCCAAGAAAGTGATATTTTTCTAAAAAGAGATACTATGGAGGTATACGGATGGATTCGATCAGTCATAGAAAAAGATATTCAAGCTGGCCATTGTACGTCTCTTTCGTTGTTGTGGTAGCCTTGGCAGTTACATTTGCCACCGAATTATCCAAATCCAGCACAGTACAGATTGTAGAAAACAGAGTATTCAAAGAATTGAGTTCTACCGCTGAATTGCAGTGCTCCACACTGCAACACCGAATAGAAGAACAATATCAGCCGTTGAAGCTCATAGCAGCTATGATGGAAGACGGAGAAACTTTTGCCAGCGAAGAAATGAAGCCGGTGCTCAATTCTATGATTGATACGTATGTACTGTGTATGCTCGGTTTTGCAGATTTGGACGGAAATTCTATCTGGTACGATGGTGAGACACCAGGCAATATCAGTGATCGTGCCTATTTCCAAAAGGTCGTGAGTGGTGAAGCAGATAGCTGCTGCGAGTATTTGGCTGTCACAAAACTATTGGACGAACCAAGAGTCATGTTTTCTGTTCCTGTATACCGGGATAGAGAGATAATCGGTGTACTCTATTGCAGCAAGGAAGTCAAAGTGTTGGAAGACAGTCTGTTTGAGCATGACAAATTGTTTGATGACTCCTTCCTTATTTTTATCTGCTCTGCTGATGGCAAGATGCTCGTTGCCAATGAAACGACTCACAAGGGATGCCTTGCGAAACAGGCGGACGATAATAACCTCAATATTTTCGAGCATATGCCCGATGTAGAAACCATGTACCAAACCGGAGAGGAAACAGGAAGGGTCAGTTTACATGAAGCCGATGCATACGCATCTCTCGTTCCGTTGGGCATCAATGATTGGATGCTGGGCTGTATTATCGATGAGGAAACAGCTATGAAAGCATATGCGAATAACCTTGCCAATATCCAACATCTATCGAACTCGCTTGTCATGGTTTTTATCCTTGCGTTGGGGTATATCTTGCTGCTTGCCTGTATTCTGCTTCGAAAGAATCGGAGCGAAATAAAAGTGCTTAAGAGTTATTATGAAAACTATAAAATGCTCCTGCGTGAGATGAATTGCACTGTAATAGAACATGATCCCGCTGATTCCACGATCCTCTCGATTAAAGGAAGTGATGACCCATATGGCATTGCATCATGGAATGGATCTATTGATGCATACGAAAATTACAAAAAGCACCACCCGGAATTTGACTTTGCCGAATTGAAAACGGAAGTAGAGTTGGTACTGAAAGAAAATAAGACACATTCCTTTGAATCTGTTATTACGTTAAGCAATGGGAAAATTCATTGGGTACGAGTGATCCTGGTTCCGATAATGGATGAAAACACTGCCATAAAAATCTTTGGAGTGATTCTGGATATTACAGATACACACGAAAAATTCGACAGTATTGCAGAGACATTCAAAAAGGTTCCGGGCGGAATCCACCGCTGCTATCTGAGCAGCCCGATTCATCTGGAATATTTCAGTGAGGGGCTCTGTAAAATGCTGGGATATACCTATGAAGAAGTTGCCAATATTGTTATGCCGGAACGAAAGTACACTCTGCTGATATACCCGGAGGATCGCCCGACATTCAGGGACTTTGCAGAAAGCCTGGCCGCAAACGGTGGTATTCAGACATGCGAATATCGGATGATGTGTAAAGATGGTTCTCTGCTTCTGGTTTCCGATACAATGGATGCCAAGATGAGTTCATCCGGTATCATGTATGGGTATTCTGTTGTTACGGATTTGCACAAGTACAAGCAGATACAAGAGGGGCTTGAACAGAAATTAGAGGCGACCAGACAACAGCTGGAGCTGTCTCGGCTCAAGAACTCAAGCAGCCAGATGCAGCCGCATTTCCTGTACAATGCACTGGCCTCCATTCGTGAAATCGTATTGGATGATCCGCAATATGCGTCTGACCTAATCTATGATTTTACGACTCATCTGCGTGCTTGCATCCGGTCAATGGGCAGCGATAACCTCATCCCATTTTCGCAGGAGCTGGAAAACATCAAGGCATATGTGAATATTGAAAAGATGCGGTTTGGCAAAAAACTCAGTATTGAGTACGACTGTCCGGAAATCGGATTTGACATTATTCCGCTGAGCATTCAACCGCTGGTGGAGAATGCCATTCGCCATGGAGTTTATGAGCGTGGCTCTGACGGCGGCACAGTAAAGGTCAACTCATGCCAGGAAGGCAATAATTTCGTGGTTCGGGTAGAAGATGACGGCATCGGTTTTGACTTTGAGACAACCATGAATGAAGAAAAAAATGGCAAGAGGGATTCAACAGGACTGTTCAACTTGATTTTTCGACTTGAAACACTGCTCAACGCACATGTGGAGGTGGATAGTAAAATCGGAATTGGTACGAAAATCACAGTCACGATCCCCATAGGAGGAAATCAATGAGAGCAATTATAGTAGATGATGAGCCGCTCATGTTGAAAAGTTTTATGCGTAACAGTGCAGATATCCCTGAATTGAATGTGATTGCATACTTCGAAGATCCACTGGATGCCCTTGCTTATGCGCAAAGGAATCCTTTTGAATTGGCGCTGCTTGATATTCGGATGCCCAAAATGAATGGTATTAAGCTAGCAGTGAATCTGCGGAAATTATATCCGGATCTGCTGGTCGTGTTTATCTCTGCGTATGATACGTATGTGCGAGGTTCGAATGCCATCGGCGGAGACGACTATATCGTTAAGCCCTATAAAAAGGAAACCATTGAACGAATGGTAAAAAGGATGACGCTGCTTTCCAAACGTTTTCAGAAGGATATCTATATTCAGATGTTTGGCAGATTTAATGTTCTTAAAAAAGGCGTTCCATTGCCTCTGCACGGCAAGACAAAAGAAATTTTTGCGTTGATCGCCTGCCGTAGAGGGAAGGAAATTAGCAATGAAGAAATATACAGAACGGTCTGGGAAGGCCGCGAGTACAGCAATGAACATATGAAAACATATTATAATGCTTTGCGGCGCTTAAAGAACATCCTCATGGAAGAAGGAATCGAAAATCTGCTGCAATCAACTCCCCATGGGCAGATGCTGAATACGGAAATGTGTGACTGTGATTATTTTGCATGGCAGGATAAGAATCCCGATAGTCGTGTTCGCTTTGATGGCGAGTTCCTCTCCGAATACTCCTGGGGCGAATACATATTGGGCAGACTGCTGGATACGGATTGCGACTGATATTTATGAAAGCAGAAAAACAGATAAAAGTTCCTGATCCGCTCGGCTACATTGTTTCATTTGTCAGGATTAGTTATCGATTTTTCCTGTGAAATGTTGTATACTTAAGCGAGTACAAGATATGACTGCTATAAAAGAACATTTCGCAGGAGATAAGGATGGATAATTCCAGTTTAATGAACCGTGAAAATAAAAAAAAGCAGCTGCGGCGTCAGATCGTTCCTCCTATGTATCAGAATGAAGAGGAGAGCGAGCAGGCTATCCGGGATGCTCATAAAAAAGCCGTCAGGAAGCGCTTGACGATCTTTATCTTATTGGCAGTGCTCTTAGGCAGCGCTGCTTTTGGTATTTATTATTATGATCGTTATCATTCGTTTTATGACTATCAGGTAGTATGGGAAAAGAATCTGACAGAGGAGAATCAGGAAGCAGCTGTAAAAGGTGAAGGAAGCTTTTGCGGTTATGTGGCTTTTGGTGACGGTGTGATCAAGTACACTAAGGACGGAGCTTCCTACATAGATGGCAGAGGAAAAGCAATCTGGATGCAGAGCTATGAGATGAAATCCCCCTTTGTTACTATAAACGGCGAGTTTGCAGCTATTGGGGACAAGCAGGGAAACTCCATTTATATCTGCGATCGCAGCGGCTGTCAGGGACAGGCGACGACTACATTACCGATTCTTTCCTTGTCAGTATCTTCTAAAGGCGTAGTCGCCTCTGTACAGGAAGATTCACGGGCAAGTTACATTTATCTTTATAAAAAAGACGGAAGTGCTTTGGATATTTATGTAAAATCCCTTCTTTCCGGGGATGGCTATCCGGTGGATGTAAGTCTTTCACCAGGAGGTACTCAGTGGGTTACTTCGTTCATGTATCTGGAACAGGGAATGATCAAAAATAAGATTGTATTTTACAACTTTGGCCTTGGAAAAAATGACCCGAAGCGAGTAGTAGGCATTTTCCTTCCAGAGGATTTAAACGATGCTATGGCCGGCAGAGTCCGTTTTATGGATGAAAGTCACGCAGTGATCTTTACAGATAAGGGACTGCAGTTTTTCTCTACCCGTGTGGAAACTTCTCCGGAATCCACAAAACAGATACTGTTAGATGAAAATATCCGAAGCATCAGCTACACGGACCAGTATGCAGGTGTTATAACGGACAATGGAGATGGCGCAGATCCATATTGTCTGCGCATTTATAAGCCAGATGGAAATACCGTATTTGAAACTACGTTCCGTTATCAGTACACCGGTTTTGACATAGATGGTGACCTGGTGATGCTGTATAATGATAATTCCTGTTGTATTTACAACATGGCGGGAACACAGAAATTCAGCGGAACATTTGATTTTACAGTAAATAAAGTACTTGCCGGCCGTTTACCGGGAACCATTCTTGTAATGGGAACCCAGAAAATGGAAGAAATACGGCTGAAGTAAAAGGATTATATAAAAATAAACCGGGAAAGAGAGGCTATGTATCGTGGGGATGAAATGCATCGGCGTTGATATAGGAGGAACCAGTGTAAAGATCGGTCTTTTTAAGATCACAGGGGAACTTTTAGAAAAATGGGAGGTGAAGACCCGCAAAGCAGACAGCGGTGTAAACATTCTCCCGGATGTGGCTGCTTCTATCCGAAGGAAACTTGATGAAATGGGATTGGACCTGAAGAAAGACCTTATAGGTGTCGGAATGGGCGTTCCGGGGCCGGTTATGCCGGATGGATATGTGGAAGTATGCGTAAATCTTGGCTGGCGCGATCTGAACCCGCAGGAAGAGTTAAGCAGGCTGTTAGACGGCATTCCTGTAAAGAGCGGAAATGATGCTAATGTGGCAGCCCTTGGCGAAATGTGGCAGGGCGGCGGTAAAGGCTACTCGGATCTGGTTATGGTCACTTTGGGAACCGGTGTTGGCGGCGGCGTGATCGTTGACCAGAAGATCCTCGCAGGAAAACATGGCCTTGGCGGTGAAATCGGCCACATCCATGTCCGTGATGACGAGTGGGAACACTGCAACTGCGGCGGCGTAGGCTGCTTAGAGCAGATAAGCTCTGCAACAGGCATTGCCAGAGAAGCCAGAAGGGCTATGGCTAAGTCTGATAAACCATCAGCTCTTCGCGAATTTGGGGATAATGTAAATGCGAAAAATGTACTGGATGCTGCAAAAGCAGGAGATGAAATGGCATTAGAGGTAATGAAGACCGTCAGCCATTATCTGGGGCTGGCACTGGCACAGATAGCGCTTACTGTGGATCCGGAGATTTTTGTCATCGGTGGCGGTGTTTCAAAAGCCGGATCGTTCCTTATTGATATGATCCGGAAAGATTTCGATTATTTTACCCCGATCTCTAAGAATAAGGGAAAGTTGGGACTGGCAACGTTGGGAAATGATGCCGGTATTTATGGAGCAGCAAGACTGGTGCTGTAGGATATGGCAAAGCCCGTCGGGTAAGTGATGCATGATCACAACCCGGCGGGCTTTTCATATGGTTATCTATACCGGAATACGAAAAAATGCGTTTTTTGTTACGGTACCCACACGCCGTCGGCGTTTACATTGTAGCCATCCGGAGTCGTGCAGCTTACATACAGAGCACCGTCAGGTGCCAGACAATAATCGAAACCGCCTACTTTGATCCAACCGGTAGCCATGTAGCCTTCTGCGTTGAAATAGTACCATTTTCCGCTTACATCCTTCCACTGGGATGCCGGATAGGAACCATCAGCGTTCTGCCACCACCAGCGTACATTGTCAGCGGCCTGTTTCCAACCTTCAGAAACACTGTTATTTCCGTTAGCAGAGGTGTCGGAGCCGGGTGTCCGGGAACCGGAAGTAACCCAGCTGCTCTTTGCATTGTTGCTGGATTTTACGGAACGTACTTTGAAGGTATAAGAAGATCCGGCCGTCATCCAGCTGGAGAAATCATAGCTGGTCCCGTATACGGAAACAGTGGAGCTGGAACCGTCAGGAGGTGTCACCAGGGATCCATCCTTATATAACTGTACCTGGAAATATTTCGCAGAAGAAACATCCCCCCAGGTTGCTTTCCCGGCGGAAGCTGTATCCCAGGCAAGATTTCCCGGTGCAGTAGCATTGCTCATATCTGCATCTTTATCGAAAACAAGACGGATACGCAATGCGACTGTAGCACCTCCGTCTTTTTTGCTTGCACTGACGTACTCTACCTTGTCATAGCGGGATTTAATGGAGCTTGCCAGTGTCAGTTTAAAGTTGCTGGAGCTGGTTCCGGAGAAGGTATATTCGTCCTCATCTTCCAAACCGATGAGGATTTCCGCTTCCGGCGGATTGGACTTACTCCAGTCATCACCTTCGTCATTGGTTACTTCTACGGAATCAATGTAGTAATAGCTGGTGTTATCACCGGTGGCGGTAACCTCAACCTCACCGCCGCTGCTTCCGGAACGGATATCCGTATCAACGGTCAGGTTGATCTTTCCGACTTTCTTTTTGCTTGCTGCAAAGGCACAAGGAGCCATGCAGGAAGAAATGAGAAGTGCGGAAAGGAGAAGTGCAGTTGTTTTTTTAAAACGGATCATGTTCATCGTCCTTTCTTTTGCAAAATTGCCGGTGGACAATTTTGGTATTGTTAGATATTTCTAACTATATCACAAATCCACACTTTTTTAAAGCAAAGAACCTTACGATATCTTTACAAAGAAGCAGGACTTGGCAGTGAGAAGATAAATTCAGTTCCAACCCCTTCTGTACTGATCACATCGATGTTTTCCCCGTGTGCCTGGACGATCTCTTTTACAATAGAAAGGCCAAGGCCGGTGCCGCGCTTATCTTTTCCTCTGGAAAGGTCAGTCTTGTAGAAACGGTCCCAGATCTTTTTAATGCTGTCTTTTGGGATGCCGATACCGGTATCCTTTACGGAAACAAAGATTTTTTCGTACTTGCCGGATGCCTGGATATAGATCACAGAGTTATCATGGCTGAATTTGATGGCATTATCGATCAGATTATAAAGGACCTGCTGGATCTTTCCCATGTCCGCATAGACCATCTGGATATTATCGGAAAATGTCAGGTCGAAACGGATATGCCTCGAGTCGCAGGTGCCTTCAAAGGAAGCGGCGGTATCCTTAATAACCCGGTTAATGTCAAAATTGGTCCTGGATAAGAAACCTTTGGCATTTAAGGAATTTAAGGTCAGCATACTTTCTGTCAACTTATGAAGGCGTTCCGTTTCAGAAATAACTCTGGATAAGTATTTTTCATACATTTCTGGCGGAATGGTACCGTCTAAAATAGCTTCCAGATATCCTTTGATAGAGGTCAGCGGTGAGCGAAAATCATGGGAAACATTGGCAATGAAATTGCGCTGGTATTCTTCCATTTTATTAAGTTCATCGGACATATAGTTTAAGGTATTGGACAGATAGCCCATTTCATCGTGGGTCTTCACCTTGATCCGGTAATTCAAGTTGCCTGCGGCGTATTCATTGGCTCCCGCTGCTATCTTTCGCAGAGGCAGATATACGGTAATCGTAAACACCAAAAGGATGATCAGAGACAGGACAAAGATAATAGCGCAGGTAATGTAGAGAATATCCAATATATGGCTCTGGGAAGAGGCAATCTCACTGACAGGCAGGTGGATGAGTACATAGCCATAGGTGGTATAATTGCCGGTTACAGGAGCAGATACGCTGAGCACATTCTGGTCAAAAAGCTTGTAGTAAGTTCCGATGGTAAAAGAACGGTTTCCAGTGGAAGTGGGGTCAAAATCCGGGATCGTGGTATGGATCCTGGTACCATTCTTACTGTCCATGATCACAACGCCGCTTTTATTAACTACCCATATTTCTGTGCGCAGATAGGAGGACACATTTTTTAACTGGGTGGAAAAAAGGTCCATATCTTGATGCTGGCCCTGATACATAAGGCTGCAGGAGGCGGCAATGTCATTTGCCTCGTCGTAAAGGGCATTTGCCCGGTCTTTGATCAGATAGTCTCTGGTCATGCCGGAAGAAAAGGTGGCAATGGTCAGCACGCTTAAAATCCCAAAGATCAGATAGCCCAGTATAAATTTAGTATAAAGGGAGCGGGTCATCAGATCACCTCTTTACTTCAAACTTGTAGCCAATGCCCCATACAGTAGTAATGGCCCAGTTGGTGTGATCTTTGATCTTTTCACGAAGGCGTTTTATGTGAACGTCTACAGTACGGGTATCGCCGATGTATTCATAGCCCCAGATATGGTCTAAAAGCTGCTCTCTGGTAAATACCTGGTTGGGAGAGGAAGCAAGGAAGTATAAAAGTTCCAGCTCTTTGGGCGGCATTTCAATGGAATGTCCTTTGTAAATAACAGAATAGTTGGTCAGGTTTACGATCAGGTCAGGATATTCCACATATTCGCCCTGCTGTTTTGATTCTGTCATTGTGGCGGCAGGAGAAGCCTGATAGCGGCGAAGGACCGCTTTTACTCGGGCGACCAGTTCTTTAGAGTCAAAAGGTTTGATCATGTAGTCATCAGCCCCCAGTTCCAGGCCAAGGACTTTATCGAAGATCTCACCTTTGGCAGAGAGCATGATGATCGGTACCTGGGAAGTGGTGCGCAGCTCCCGGCATACCTGGTAGCCGTCCATCCCCGGAAGCATCAGGTCTAAAAGGATCAGATTTGGCTTGAATTCCGGGAAACGCTTTAAGGCTTCTTCTCCGTCGCCTACAATCATGGTCTCATAACATTCTTTCATCAGATAAAGCGAAATTAACTCTGCGATGTTGGCATCGTCATCTACAATGAGTATCCGCTGTTTTTCTGCCATTACAATTTACCTCCCTGAAAAGTTGAATTATTTGAAAGTAACGATGGTAACACCGGTTCCGCCTTCGCCGAATTCGCCCAGACGGAAATCTTTGACATATTTTAACTGTTTTAAACGCTTGTGGCAGGCAGTTTTTAATGCACCGGTACCTCTTCCGTGGACCACGCGCACGCTTGGCAGGTGGGCCAGATAAGCATCATCCAGATATTTTTCCATAGCAGGAACTGCTTCGTCTGTGGTCATGCCGATCAGGTTGACCTCCGGTGAAACAGAGAATGATTTTGACATCTTGATCTGTCCGGAGCCGGAATGGGCGCCTTTTGCCTGTGAGAAGGTCTTCTTGGATTTACCGGCTCCCACGCCGGAGACAGCACCGTAAGAGCGGGATGAGCCGTCTCCTAACGTAGCGTTTATATCGTCTTCACGGATCAGCTCAATATCCCGGATATTGACTTTAGAACGAAGGATACCCATTTGTACAAACAGGTTTCCGGTACTGTCCGGAAGAGAGCTGACCGTACCTTTTAAATTCATGGAAAGAACTTTGACGCCGTCGCCGATCTTTATTTTTTTCGCGGAAACAGGCTGGCTTGTACCTTTTGCCTTTACTGCCAGTTTATCGTCTGTTTTCTTTAACTGCTCACGCAGTTTGGTACGCTGTGCCTCTAATTCTTTGCTTACACCGGAGTCAGCAGCCAGTTTGTTGATCTGGCGGATCGTCTGGTCAGCTGTCTCTTTTGCTTCACGAAGGATACGTTGTGCTTCTTCCGCTGCATTGCGGATCACCTTGTCCTTGCGCTCATCCAGATGCTCTTCCTTACGGGTGAGACGGGATTTTAACTGGGCGATCTCTTCTTTGTAAGAACGGATCTCTTCCTGTTCTTTTTCAATGGTTACACGGCTGTTTTCCAGGCTGGTAAGAAGGTCTTCAAAGGATTCATCCTTAGCTTTCAGGTGGGTTTTCGCATCTTCGATAATGTAATCCGGCAGTCCCAGTTTTTTGGAAATGGCAAATGCATTACTCTTTCCCGGAACACCGATGAGAAGGCGGTAGGTTGGCTGCAGTGTTTCTACGTTAAACTCGCAGCAGGCATTTTCCACACCCGGGGTAGTCAGGGCAAATACCTTCAACTCGCTGTAATGGGTGGTTGCCATGGTGCGGCATTTCATATTGTGTAAAAATGACAGCATCGCAATGGCAAGTGCGGCACCTTCTGTTGGGTCGGTACCGGCTCCCAGCTCGTCAAAGAGGCAGAGAGAACGGGAATCCGCCTCGTTTAAAATGCGTACGGTATTGGTCATATGGGCGGAGAAGGTACTTAAGCTCTGCTCAATGCTCTGCTCATCGCCGATATCTGCAAATACATTGTCAAATACAGCTAATTCGGAGCCTTCCCATGCAGGAATGTGAAGTCCCGCCTGTCCCATTAAGGTGAAAAGCCCCACTGTTTTTAAGGAAACGGTCTTACCGCCGGTATTAGGGCCTGTTACGATCAGAAGGTCAAAATCTTTTCCCAGCCATACATTAATAGGAACTGCTTTTTTCTGATCCAGCAATGGGTGGCGGCCGTCTTTGATGTTGATATAGCCCTTATCATTGAAAATGGGGGCTGTACAATGGTACTGGTGGGATAATGCAGCTTTTGCGAAAATGAAATCCAGCTGGGCTAACAGTTCCATATCTAACTGCAGTTCTTCGATATGGGGGGCTGTCTGGTTGCTTAAGGAAGCTAATACAGCTTCGATCTCTTTTTGTTCCTGGATCTCCAGCTCCCGGATCTCATTGTTTAATTTTACAATAGCCATTGGCTCGATAAAAAGAGTAGAACCTGTGGCGGACTGGTCATGGACCATACCGGATACCTGGTTCTTGTACTCGGATTTGACAGGGAGACAGTACCGGCCGTCACGCATGGTGATCACGGCATCCTGCAAATAGGTACGGTGGGAGTTCAGGATGGAGTTTAACTGGGTATGGATGCGGTCCGCACAGGCCTTTAAGGAGCGGCGTACATGAGACAGTCCCGGGCTTGCGTCATCAGCAATCTCGTCTTCGGAAAGGATGCAGCGCTTGATCTCGTTATTTACCGGTGTAAGAGGCTCTAATGCCTGGAATAACGGGTCTAAGGAGTCAGGCACATATTCTTCGGCTGCGGTCTGCTTAGGCGGCTGCTGGCCCGGAAAACGGGGCGTAAAGGTATTTTCAGGGGTGTCCTGGCGGCCGTAGGCTTTTGCCCGGGCAGCAACTGTAAGAACGGAGCTGATAGAGAGCAGTTCGCTGATGCTTAAGGAACTGCCGATCTCCAGCCGCTTAAGAGAACTGCCGATATCCCGCAGGCCAGAGAAGGAGACAGTGCCTTTTAAACGGACTCTGTCAGCTGCATCTGTAGTCTGCGACTGCCAGGTACGCACCTCTTCCAGGTCAGAAGAAGGTACAAGGTCACGGCAGAGGGCTTTTCCCAGAGGAGAAGCCGCAAGGGATTCCAGCTGAGTGATGATCTTTGTATATTCTAAAGTTTTTAAGGCTTTTTGGTTCATAGATAATGGTTCCTCCCAATGTTGCATAAGGTCCAGTCGCAGCCCCGCGCTGGCGCGCTCTACTGTCTGCTTGCGCAGACGGGCTGTTCGTTAGGTGTTAGACTCACGAACACGCGCTTGACGCGCTCTACTGTCTGCTTGCGCAGACGGTTCGTTCGTTAAAGGCGCATAAAAAACAAATGCCACCTTAGGTGGCGCTTGTTTTTTCTTGGCGCCTTTACATTATAGCAATAAATATTTAGTTTTACTATGGGTAATTTCACGGGAGTGAAAAGGATATTATTGCACCAAGAAACCTGTAGAACATCTTGCATAATATCTGGAAGAACCTTATAATAGGAATAAGATTCTTCGCAAGGAGGAGCGTAATGGCGGATAAGCGTACAGATAAGGATGGCAACGTAAAAGAAGACCGTTCCTGGCATTTTATCCAGGAGAAGATCGTGCGTCAGCCGTTATCAAAAAGGCAGATTGTCAGATATATTATATTGACTGTCATTTGCGCAGTACTGTTTGGAACCATATCTGCGGTTTGTTTTACAGTTACCAAAACGGTAATAAAAAAGATAATGGGACAGGATAATGTAGAGGAGACCCGTTCTATTACAATACCCAAGGATGAGCCCGAAACACAGGCTCCGGTACCTACACAGGAAGTATCCACAGAGCAGACAGAGCCGGTGGAGGAAAAAGTCCGTTCAGAATTAGAAAAATATCCCTATTCTCTGGAAGATCTGAATAAAATGTACGGTAATTTAAAAACGCTGGTATCAGAAACCGATAACTCCATTGCCGCGATCCATTCCATCCAGCATGAAAAAGACTGGTTTGATAACCCAATTGAAACCACAGGTCAGTTTTCAGGAGTTGTGATCGATGCCAGAAAAGAAGAAGTCCTGATCTTGGCACCATCAGCAGCAGTAGAAACAGCGGATTCCCTGGAAGTGGTATTTTCAGACAGTGCCGTACTGCCGGGAACTGTGAAACAGACAGATGCCCAGATGGGGTTGACAGTAATCCGTGCAGACGCTTCTTCACTGGATGATACACAGTTTCAGAAGATCACACCCGTAAAACTGGGAAATTCCTATGGAGTAAGGCAGGGAGATCTGGTGATTGCCATGGGTTCGCCGGCGGGAATGGTACATTCAAGCAGTTATGGTTTTATTTCCTACATAGCAAAGAATGTACAGATGACAGATGGAAATGCCCGTGTGTTATATGCGGACATTGAAAGCAGGGCAGATACAGGAACCTTCCTTTTTAATACAGAAGGAGAACTTCTTGGCTGGGCTACCGATCGCTATGAACAGGATGTGGAAACGGGCATAAAGACATTTATGTCAATCTCTGACTATAAAGGTATTCTGGAACTTATAAGTAATGGTATCCCTGTGCCGTATCTGGGAATTGAGGGGCAGGAAGTTACGGAAGAGATGAAAGAAAATGGAATGCCGTCCGGTATTTATATTACAGCAGCATCTCCGGAAAGTCCTGCTTATAACGCCGGACTTCAGCCGGGAGATATTTTAGACGGGATTAATACGATTAAGATTGAGGGGATGAAAAATTTTCAGGCCCAGATAGAAAAACTCCAGTCGGGAGAGCATATTACAGTCACAGTTCAGAGAAATAATGGAAAAGATGAGTATAAGCAGATAGAATTTGAAGTAACAGTGGGAGCCAGGTAGGAAAGGTGCCGGGCTCTCTTTTATGGAAAAAATCAAAAATAGGAAAATGAGGTAGAAAGATGAGATATATTGAAAGCTTCCGTGAAGGAATGCATGTATCAGACGTATATTTATGTAAAAATAAGCAGATCCAGCTTACAAAAAATGGAAAAGAATATGGAAATCTGGTTCTTCAGGACAAGACAGGCACGATTGATGCAAAGATCTGGGACTTAAATTCTCCGGGAGTGGGAGATTTTGATACAATGGATTATGTGTGCATCGAAGCAGATGTGACCCTTTTCCAGAACTCCAATCAGTTAAATGTACGCCGCATCCGCAAAGCAGGAGAAGGAGAGTACATAGAGTCTGATTACCTGCCTGTATCCAAGAAAGATATCGGAAAAATGTATGAAGAACTGCTGGGATTTATCAAAAGTGTAAAAAACCCGTATTTAAACCGCCTTCTGTCCGGCTTTTTCGTAGATGATCCTGCTTTCGCAAAGGCTTTCCAGTTCCATTCTGCAGCCAAAACCGTTCATCATGGTTTTGTAGGGGGCCTGTTAGAGCATACTTTAAGTGTTACAAAACTGTGTGATTACTATGCAGGTTATTATAAAGAGTTAAATCGTGATCTGCTGATCACAGCCGCTATTTTCCATGATATCGGTAAGACAAAGGAGCTGTCCCGTTTCCCGGAAAATGATTATACTGATGACGGACAGTTACTGGGTCACATTATCATTGGCACGGAAATGATATCGGAACGTATGAAGGAGATCGAAGGCTTTCCTGCAAGTATCGCAGTTGAGCTAAAGCACTGCATTCTGGCACATCACGGCGAGCTGGAGTATGGTTCTCCGAAGAAACCGGCTTTACTGGAAGCACTGGCATTAAATTTTGCAGATAATACAGATGCGAAAATGGAGACTATGATTGAAGCATTAAATGCCGGAGGCGAAAATAAGGGCTGGCTGGGATTTAACCGCTTGTTAGAATCTAATATCCGCAGAACAACGGAGTAAAGATAGAAATATGGAAAAAAATCAGGAATTTACAGTATCGATTGAAGATATGAGTGAAGACGGTGCAGGGATCGGAAAACTGGATGGTTATATCTGGTTTATCAAAGATGCAGTAATCGGCGATGTAGTCCGCGCCCGTGCCATGAAGATGAAGAAAAATTATGGATTTGCAAGGCTTATGGAGATCCTTACGCCATCTGCAGCAAGAGTGGAGCCAAAGTGTCCGGTTGCCCGCCAGTGCGGCGGCTGCCAGCTTCAGGCCATGTCCTATGAAGAACAGCTGAAATTTAAAGAGCGGAAGGTGAAAAACCACCTGTTAAGGATTGGAAAATTCAGGGAAGACGAGATCCCTATGCTTCCTATTATGGGCATGGAAGAACCGTGGCGCTACCGCAACAAGGCCCAGTTTCCCTTTGGAGTGGATAAAAATGGAAATATCATAGCCGGATTTTATGCGGGCCGTACCCATGATATTATTGAGTGTGAAGACTGTCTGCTGGGTGTTGAAGAAAATAAGGCTATTTTAGACATTATCAAAGGATTTATGAAAGTACACGGGATCCGTCCTTATGATGAGACTACCCATAAAGGTCTGGTGCGCCATGCACTGATCCGCAAAGGTTTCCACTCCGGTGAGATCATGGTCTGTCTGGTGATCAACGGAAAAGACATGCCGGCAAAAGAGCAGTTGATAGGAGAACTGCGCCAGGTGAAAGGCATGACCAGTATCTCCTACAGTGTTAATCAGGAAAAGACCAATGTGATCATGGGAAAGGAGATCGTGAATCTGTATGGTCCCGGCTACATCATAGATAATATCGGAAATGTAACCTATCAGATTTCTCCATTGTCATTTTATCAGGTCAATCCGATACAGACAGAGAAGCTGTACGCAACGGCTCTGGAATATGCAGGACTTAGCGGAAATGAAACAGTCTGGGATCTGTACTGTGGAATCGGAACGATTTCCCTGTTTTTAGCCCAGAATGCCAAGAAAGTATATGGCGTGGAGATCGTTCCCCAGGCTATTGAAGATGCCGGAAGGAATGCTGCCTTAAATAACATTACCAATGCAGAGTTCTTTACCGGAAAGGCAGAAGAAGTCCTTCCGGAACAGTATGAGAAGAACAAAGTCTACGCCGATGTCATCGTAGTAGACCCCCCAAGAAAAGGCTGCGATCAGATCTGCCTTGACACCATTTTAAAAATGGAACCAAAGAGGGTGGTTTATGTCAGCTGCGACTCTTCTACGTTAGCGAGAGATTTGAGGTACCTTGCAGATGGCGGATATGAGATGGAAAAGGTAAGATGCTGTGATATGTTCAGTCATAGCTGCCACGTGGAGACGGTTTGTCTCTTAGTGCGGAGAAATAGTCTACATGTCGACATTGACGTAGATGTGGAGGAAATGCTACAAGAGAAACGCGGTCAGGCGACCTATGCGCAGATCAAGGATTATGTTCTGGAACAGAACGGCT
>CAVFER010000059.1:0-16328 GCA_963621525.1 bacterium
TCTGCCTTACAAGCAGAGGGTCACAGGTTCGAGCCCTGTAGGCCCCATCCATTAATTAAATATGGCGAGATAGCTCAGTTGGCTAGAGCACGCGGTTCATACCCGCGGTGTCGAGGGTTCGAATCCCCCTCTCGCTATGAAGGAAAAGGCAATCTGTGAAAACGGGTTGCTTTTTTTGCATACACGAAAGAATACTCGGGGTTGCTGACCATGCAACTATTTAATAGAAATTTTCGATGCGTTTTATATTCTTTTAGGAGGCGTTATGGTATAATGTAATAAGCGCAGAAAAAAACAAGCGCCGCCAAAGGCGGCATTTGTTTTTTACAAGCTTATTAACGAAGGTCCCGTCTGCGTCAGCAGACAAATGAGCGCGTAAGCGCGAGGACCTGAGTCTGCGCAGAAGAGGAACAAGCGCCGTAAGCGCGAGGACCTGAGTCTGCGCAGAAGAGGAACAGGCGCCGTAAGCGCGAGGACCTGAGTTTACGCAGAAGAGGAACAGGCGCCGTAAGCGCGAGGACCTGAGCCTATACAAAAGAGAAAGGACCCCCCTGTTTGCCTATGTACCATTTTATTATTAATCCAAATGCAGGCTCGGGCAGAGGATGGAAAGTATGGAGAGCCATCGCCGGTTATATGGATCGGCACAATATTGAATATGAAGCGGTTCTGACCAGCGGAATCGGTGAAGCCAGAGATGCGGCCAGAGAATTGACGGGGGAAGCAGGAAAACCATGCTTCCTTATTGTTGTTGGCGGAGATGGTACAATGAACGAGGTTTTAGACGGAGTTTCCTTTCATGGTCCTTTAAATCTGGGATATATCCCGGCAGGAACAGGAAATGATCTTTGGCGCAGTTTACATATGCCTGCAAGTCCGGTGAAATGTCTGAAAAAACAGCTTTATCCAAGACATTTTTCCATGATCGATTATGGCGTTCTTTCTTATGGAAAAGGGAAACCATTTCACAGACGTTTTTTAGTCAGTGCCGGGATCGGCTTTGATGCAGCTGTCTGTCAGGCGGCACTTAACTCCCGACTGCGCAGTCGTTTAGGTCATATGGGGTTTCGCAGGCTTTCCTATCTGCTCCTTGGCATCGGTCAGTTTTTTAAATGCCGTTCTTCCAGGGGATATATTGTTTTAGATGGTGCAAAACGGGTGGAATTTAATAATATATTGTTTATATCCTGTCATATCCAGCCCTCAGAGGGCGGCGGTTTCGCTTTTGCTTCAAAGACAGGCGGAAAAGACGGATTGATGAATATCTGCGTTGTCAGCCACCCTAACCGTATGAAGCTGCTCTCTCTTCTTTTAGGCGCCATGACAGGCAGGAGAAAACGTTATAAAGGAACCAGGACTTATGAGTGCCGGGAGGCACAGATACACATAGATATTCCCCTTCCGGTCCATGTGGACGGAGAAGTGTGTGGAAATGTAAATGATATACAGGCAGAATGTATCCCGCGGAAAGTGCGGATGGTGTTCTGATCACAGAGTCTGCCTGACAGAAATAATGGATATCAATCAGTTATAAAGGAGATAGAAATACATGAGGATTGGACAAGGATATGATGTACACAAACTGGTAGAAGGAAGAAAGTTGATCCTTGGCGGTGTAGAGATCCCATATGAAAAAGGTCTATTAGGACATTCCGATGCGGATGTCCTTGTTCATGCGGTCATGGATGCTCTCTTAGGAGCAGCAGCATTAGGAGATATTGGCCAGCATTTTCCGGATACAGATCCAAGATATGAAGGCATTTCCAGTATCGAACTGCTGAAAAAAGTAGGAAAACTGTTAGAAGAAAAAGGCTATGTAGTGGAAAATATTGATGCCACCATTATTGCCCAGCGTCCAAAGCTTTTAAATTATCGCCCGAAAATGGCAGAAAACATTGCTGAGGCCCTTCATCTGGATGTTTCCAGAGTCAGTGTAAAAGCGACCACAGAAGAGGGCCTGGGTTTTACTGGAAGTGGCGAAGGAATTTCCTCCCAGGCAATTACATTATTGACGGAAGTAGCTGATTACTGCTATGATAATAAGATAGTAAATGAAGGTTGTAGTGGCTGTGGCGGCTGCTGCGGTCCTCAGAAGTAAAATTTAAGTGATAAGAGGGATAAACATAAACAAACATGCGTATGAAAAGCGCAGAAACGAGGAGAAATTATGAAAATCTTTAATACTCTTACAAGAAGAAAAGAAGAATTTGTCCCATTGACACCGGGACAGGTGAAAATGTATGTATGCGGTCCTACCGTCTATAATTTGATTCACATTGGAAATGCAAGACCTATGATCGTATTCGATACAGTACGCCGCTATTTTGAATATAAGGGATACGAGGTGCAGTATGTATCCAATTTCACCGATGTAGATGACAAGATCATCAAGAAGGCAAATGAAGAAGGCGTAGATGCAGAAGTTATTTCCAAGCGCTACATCGAAGAGTGCAAAAAGGATATGGCAGCATTAAACGTAAAACCTGCTACTGTAAATCCGCAGGCAACCCAGGAGATTCATGGCATGCTTACCATGATTCAGACCCTTATTGATAAGGGACATGCTTATGTTGCAGATGACGGAACTGTATATTTCAAGGTGAAATCTTTTAAAGAATACGGCAAATTATCCCACAAAAACTTAGACGAACTTCAGTCTGGCTTCCGTGAATTAAAGGTAAGCGGCGAAGAAGTAAAGGAAGATCCAAACGACTTTGTATTGTGGAAGCCGAAAAAAGAAGGAGAGCCTTACTGGGAGTCTCCATGGTGCCAGGGCCGCCCAGGCTGGCATATTGAGTGCTCTGTTATGGCAAAGCACTACCTTGGTGACCAGATCGATATCCATGCAGGCGGCGAAGACCTGATCTTCCCACACCATGAAAATGAGATCGCACAGAGTGAATGTGCAAATGACAAAACCTTTGCAAATTACTGGATGCACAATGGTTTCTTAAATATTGACAATAAAAAGATGTCCAAATCTCTTGGAAACTTCTTTACGGTACGTGATATTGCTGAGAAATATGATCTGCAGGTGCTGCGTTTCTTTATGCTAAGTGCACACTACAGAAGTCCGATCAACTTCAGTGCAGAGTTGATGGAAGCTTCCAAGAACGGCTTAGAGCGTATCCTTACAGCGGTAGACCGCTTAAAAGAACTGGATGCAAAGGCGCAGGGCAATGCAGAGACCTGTGCAGAGCAGGAAAAGATGACAGAAGTACAGAAACTGCGTGAAAAATTTGAAGCAGCCATGGAAGATGACTTTAACACAGCAGACGCTGTATCTGCTGTTTTCGAGCTGGTAAAACTGGCCAACTCTACAGCTGATGCTTCCAGCACAAAATCTTATGTTTCCTGCTTGTTAAAGACCATTCGGCAGTTATGTGATGTTTTGGGCATCATCACAGAGAGAAAGACAGAAGTTCTTGACAGCGAGATCGAAGAAATGATCGCAGCAAGACAGCAGGCAAGAAAAGACAGAAACTTTGCTCTTGCAGACGAGATCAGAGGAAAACTTCTGGATATGGGTATTGTCCTGGAAGATACCAGAGAGGGCGTAAAGTGGAAGAGAGCATAACTTTAAAGGACTTTCTGGAATTTTATAAAAAGACAATGGAAATGAGCCATGTAGATGCAGGAACCTATTCTCCTCTGGTATTGGCATATATGGGAGATGCAGTTTATGAAGTGATGATCCGTGCCAAAGTAGTAAACAAAGGCAATATCCAGGTGAATAAGCTTCACAAAAGAAGTGCGGAATTGGTAAAAGCCGGTACTCAGGCAGCTATGATCCGTCTTCTGGAAGAAGACCTGACAGAAGAAGAGCATGCTGTATACAAAAGAGGCCGCAATGCCAAATCTGTTACGATGGCAAAACATGCCACTATGGCAGATTATCGCACAGCAACCGGTTTTGAGGCATTAGTTGGATGGCTGTTCCTTGAAGAGCGATTTGAACGTCTTACAGAGCTTGTAAGCATGGGTCTTGAAAGGATCGGCGCATTGGAACCTAAAACAACATCAGCACCAGAACAAAAAGGAGAATCATAATACATGAGATACGAAGAACTGACTATTGAAGGCCGCAATGCCGTATTAGAGGCATTCCGCTCCGGTAAGACCATTGACAAGCTGTTTGTGTTAGACGGCTGCCAGGACGGCCCGGTGAGAACCATTGTCAGAGAAGCTAAAAAATACGATACCATTATCAATTATGTTGCAAAAGAACGCTTAGATCAGATGTCTGAGACAGGAAAACACCAGGGTGTCATCGCTTATGCGGCTGCTTATGAATACGCAGAAGTAGAGGACATGCTAAAACTGGCAGAAGAAAAGGGCGAACCGCCATTTTTATTTCTCCTTGACGGGATCGAAGATCCTCACAATCTGGGAGCTATCATCCGTACTGCCAACCTGGCTGGCGCACATGGAGTGATCATTCCGAAGCGCCGTGCAGTAGGCCTGACGGCTACCGTAGCGAAGACATCGGCGGGTGCGCTTAATTATACTCCGGTTGCAAAAGTTACAAACCTGACCGCTGCTATGGAGGATCTGAAAAAGAGAGGTCTCTGGTTTGTGTGTGCTGATATGGGCGGCGATGTGATGTATAAAATGAATCTTACCGGCCCTATTGGACTTGTAATTGGAAATGAAGGGGAAGGCGTCAGCAAACTTGTAAAGGAACACTGCGATATGGTAGCATCCATTCCTATGAAGGGAGATATTGATTCCCTGAATGCTTCTGTAGCAGCAGGTGTGTTGGCTTATGAGATCGTACGTCAGCGTCTGGCAAAATAACAGCCCGGACTGCCTTGACGACACGATGGAACAAGGAGTTGAACAGCTTTGAAAAGAACAAAAAAGATAGCCGCTGCTTTACTGGCAGCGGCAACTGTAATAACATCAGGGCAAACAGTTATTATGACTGGTCTGGCAGCACAGAAGACTTCCCGGACCACCATTGAAGATACCCGCGTACCTTTATACAGTAAGCCTGCAGGAAGCCATGTGCTGACTCCGATTGCTTCTGGTGTGACCGTATACAAAAATGATAAAGCCACTTTGGATGCATCCAATACAGCATCCGGCTACATTATGGTGAAATACACCGGCAGTGTAGGAAAAATCAAAGTCCAGGTGTCAAAAAGCGGCTCTGAGACTTATACATATGATCTGAACAGCAGTGGTGCCTATGAGGTATTTCCATTATCTGAGGGGAATGGCTCTTACCAGGTAAAGGTATTTGAAAATATTCAGGGAAACCAGTATTCTCAGGCATTCAGCCAGAGTCTGGATGTGAATATCACCGATACCTTTGGACCGTTTTTGTATCCAAATCAATATGTAAACTTTAATTCGTCCAGTGCGGCAGTACAGATGGGAGCAGAACTTTCTTCTGGGGTTACTGACCAGATTGGTGTAGTTACGGCTATTTACAATTACGTTATCAACAATCTGACCTACGATACAGCTAAAGCACAGTCTGTGCAGTCAGGATATCTTCCAAATGTAGATGTTGTCCTTGCACAGAAAAAGGGCATTTGTTTTGACTATGCGGCTTTGATGACGGCGATGCTGCGTTCTCAGGATATTCCTACGAAACTGGTAGTGGGATATACCGGTAACCTTTATCATGCATGGATCAACGTATTTTTGGATGGCCAGGGATGGGTGGATAATGTGATCTATTTTGACGGCCATGACTGGAAACTGATGGATCCTACCTTTGCATCCTCTGGAAAACAAAGCCAGGAGATCATGCAGTATATTGGAAATGGTGCCAATTATAAGGCAAAATACAGTTATTGAAAGTTATAAAAACACGGAACATAACATGACAGGGGGAGATGCGATGGCAGGACTTGAGAATAAAGATGAAAAGACCAGACAGTGGCGTCCTTATTCCTGCAGCGAATTGTCCGCCTTCTGTTTGCAGATTTCATTGCTTTTAGAAGCCGCAGTACCTTTAGATGAAGGATTTTCAATTATGGCAGAAGATGCTGCAGATGAGAAAGAGAAGAAAATGCTTCTTTATATGGCAGAGGGAGCCGAGTTAGGGGATCCCTGTTTTAAGGTGCTGGAAGATACCGGTGTATTTCCGGCCTATGTGATCCGCATGGCGAAACTGGGACAGGAAACAGGTACATTAGACCAGATGATGAAGTCTCTTTCGGATTATTACGAGAAAGAGGATCGCCTGATCAAGGCAGTGAAAAATGCAGTTACCTATCCGGCTATGATGATCCTTATGCTTCTTGTAGTCTTATTTGTCCTGTTTGTAAAGGTAATGCCTGTTTTTTCAAAGGTTTATGAGCAGTTAGGAGCCGAAATGTCACCGGCAGCAGAGTCTGCCATCCATTTAGGCGGGATTTTCAGCGGCGTAGCTCTTGTTCTGGCAGCTTTGATTGCAGTGACTGTGGCAGCACTGGGCATTGTTTCTAAAATGGGTATCCATGTAAACGTAGTCCAGAAGATGATCTGTCAGGTAAGAAACCGCAGCAGGATAGCTCAGGCCATTGCTAAAAGGCGTTTTACAGCCGTTTTATCCCTTACGTTAAGAAGCGGGCTGGAATTTGAAAAGGGTCTGAAACTGGCAGGTGAGCTGGCTGAAAATGATGTGATATCACAGCAACTGAAAAAATGCTCTGAAAAGCTGGAACTGGGCGAAAGTTACTATGATGCTTTAAAAGAGACAGATATGTTCTCCGGCTTTTATATCCAGATGATAAAAGTAGGTACCAGAAGCGGCCATCTTGACAGTGTAATGGAAGAGATATCCGATGACTATGAAGAAATAGCAGATACAGCCATTGACAGTATGATCGCAAGGTTTGAACCAACGATCGTAGCAGTGCTGGCTGTATCGGTAGGTCTGGTGCTTCTTTCTGTCATGCTGCCTCTTGCCGGCATACTTTCAGCTATCTGATGCACCGGAGGGAACTTATGAAAATAAGAGTAAGTAAAGTCAAAGAGGATAAAAGGGAGCTTAGAGGGCCTCTGTTATCCTTTTTGCTGCTTTTAGCAGCAGCAGCGGCTTTTGGGGTCGGTTCCCTGGGATTTTTAAACAGGACCGGTGAAAGAAGTCAGGAAACACTGCGCAAAGCTATTGCAAGGGCCAGCGTACAGTGTTATGCCATTGAGGGAAGATATCCGCCCGGCGTGGAATATCTGGAGGAAAATTATGGAATCCAGATCGACCATAGTAAATACAACGTGTTTTATGACGGATTTGCTTCCAATATCATGCCGGAAATTACCGTGATCCCGGCAGAACAGGAGGACGCTGTAAAATGAAAGAAAAGACACAGGCAAAGGGACAGACTGTAAGCGGTCTTTTTACTATGCTTCTGTTTCTTGTATTCGTTTTATGCGCCCTTTTTTCTGTCCTTATGGGAAGTCAGGTGTATGAAAATATTACAAAGCGCAGCGATGAAAATTTTGCGGGTACTACGGCCTTAAGTTACGTAGCCAATAAAATACGTCAGGGTGACAGAGAAGACTGCGTGGATATAATTGAAGTAGACGGAATTTCTGTTTTACAGTTAAAGCTGCAGGTGGGGGAAGAAATGTATCACACCTGGATCTACTGGAAAGACGGCAGTATCCGGGAACTGTTTACCGATGAAAACAGCGGACTGGGGCTGGATGACGGCCTTGAAATACTGGAATGTGCCGGTCTTTCTATGGAAAAAGATGGAAACAGAATTACACTTCAGACACTGGGCGAAGGAGCAGCAGATTTAAGACTTTCATTAAGAAGCGGAGGAAAGGATGCCAATGAGCAGAAATAGAGGGTCTGGTTCCGGACCGTTTTTAATGGAAATGGTAATAGCTGCCGGTTTTTTTGTGCTTTGTGCGGCAATATGTCTGTCCGCTTTTGTAAAAGCAGACCGCCTTAGTAAAAATGGACGGGATCTTAACCGTGCAGTTTTAGCAGCAGAAAGTCTGGTAGAAGAGGTGAAAGTGGGGAGTACAGTAGGTTTTGGTACGTCTGTGCCGGACAGTAATTTCCAAAAAATCGTAGAAAAGTGGAAAACAGAGGATCCGGAGGTAAATGCTGCGTATCAGTCCATAGAAGGCAGCGAAGACGTCCGGACATACCAGGTGGTATGGGACAAGGAATGGAACTGCTATCCTGATACAGGAGAACTGGAAAAAAATGGAAAAGAACTGGCGTATGCTGGAGAAGTCATCACAGGAGTTAAAGATCAGATGAAAGAGATTGCAGTGGTTATTTTTGACTATGGAACTTCTGTTGACAAAGGAAGTGAGATCTTCCATATTTTTACAGAACAGTATGTGAAACCGTAGTTACAGGCATCTATGATGTCACTATCAGGTGTCATGTCTGTTTAGAAAAGAAAGCATGTGCTAGAAAGCAGGTGGAAGAATGGCCGGACAGGCAGCTAAACATAAAGTAAATATTGGTTTGACATCGCTGATCCTCATTTTTATTATCCTGTGTCTGGCTACGTTCAGCCTCTTGTCTTTAAGCAGCGCCAGAGGGGATCAGAGCTTGGCATTTAGAGGCGCCCAGGCTGTGACAGAGTATTACCGGGCAGATGCCCAGGGCGAAAAATGGTTAAAGCAGGTCGATGCCATTTTACAGAAGGAAACAGTGGCAGATGCCTTGTCGCAGGAAGAAAAAGAGGCTCTTGCAAAAAAAACGGCTTCGCAGCTTGGCTGCGATATAGATGAGACGACCGGATACATCAGTACAGATATTTTCATGGAACGGGGGCAGGCATTACACATTACCCTGGCTCTTACAGGAGATGAGAACAGGTATGAAGTAAAATCCTGGTATGTATATGACAGCGGTAATTATGAAATTGATGATTCCATGCCTGTGTGGGACGGAAATTAGGCTTTATGCAGGCTAAAAAAGGATTAAAGGGTTTAAATATAGAGAAGATTGAGAAATGATAACGGGAGGAAGAGCAATGGAGGTAATGGAGCTTCTTACACAGGCCGTAAAACGGAATGCGGCAGATATCTTTCTGGTTCCCGGCATGCCTTTTTCTTACAAGATCGGCGGACACATCATCTGCCAGGGCGAAGAAAAAATCATGCCGGATGAAATGGACCAGATGATAACAAAAATTTATGAGATTGCGAAAAACAGGAGCATGGAACGGATCTTATCCCATGGGGATGATGATTTTTCCTTTGCAATTCCGGGTGTTTCCAGATTCAGGGCAAATGTTTTCCGTCAGAGGGGTTCTCTGGCAGCAGTCATCCGTGTAGTCCGTTTTGAACTGCCGGATGCCAGCCAGTTAAATCTGCCGGATGTGATCATGGGGATTGCAAAGCTTACCAGAGGCATGGTACTTGTAACAGGGCCGGCAGGAAGCGGTAAAAGTACTACACTTGCCTGCATTATTGATGAGATCAATAAAAATCGCAATGCCCATGTGATCACTCTGGAAGATCCTATTGAGTATCTTCACAGACATAAAAAGAGCGTTGTTACCCAGAGAGAGATTGCTACAGATACAGATAGCTACGTTTCCGGACTTCGTGCTTCCCTGCGCCAGGCGCCGGATGTGATTCTTCTTGGGGAAATGCGTGACCATGAGACCATCAGCATTGCCATGACGGCTGCGGAAACCGGTCATCTGATCCTGTCAACGCTGCATACACTGGGCGCAGCCAATACCATTGACCGTGTTATCGATGCTTTTCCGCCCAATCAGCAGCAGCAGATCCGCACTCAGCTTTCCATGGTGTTAGACGCAGTGATCTGTCAGCAGCTGGTGCCTACTTTAGACGGTGGAGAACGTCCCGTTTTTGAGATCATGTTCTTAAATAATGCGATCCGAAATATGATCCGGGAATCCAAGACCCACCAGATCGACGGTATCATTGCCACTTCCCAGGAAGAGGGAATGATATCCATGGACAACAGCCTCCTTGCTCTTTACAGGCAAAATGTGATCAGCAAGGATACAGCCATTATCTACAGCAGCAATACAGAGCTGATGGAGAAGAAAATGGCAAGATTGTAAAAAATTGGAAAATCCGGTACAGATTCGAGAGCAATCCGGAAATTCCTGAAAACTCCTTGCTGAATAGAAAAGTTAATTCAGGAAGGAACTACTGGTTTTTCCGCTTGGGCGAACTGAGTTAGGATGAATAGATAATGTTCTCTTGGAATCTTTCTGTGCTTGATTTTGTGAGAAGATTTTTTGTCAGTTGTGCCCAGATTTCCGAGGCGTACGCGGTGTGTACGCCTCAGAAATTTGAGTGCGACTGGCGGAAAATCGGCCACAAAAGCAAGTACAGGAAAGACTCTGAGAGGACATGATATACATGAGGAGGAAATGAAAATGAAGGTTTTATTATTAAACGGAAGTCCAAGAAAGAACGGCTGCACCTATACTGCTTTAAATGTAGTTGCAGATGCATTGAATGCAGAAGGCATTGAAACAGAAGTGTTTCAGGCCGGTGATCCGGATATGGAAAATGTAAAGGCAGCAGCAGCAAAATTAAAAGAGTCTGACGCATTAGTAGTAGGTTCCCCTGTTTACTGGGCATCTCCAAGCGGCCAGATCATTGAATTTATGGATCGTCTGGCATCGGCAGCAGGAAAAGACATGCTCTATAAGCCTGCAGCAGCCGTAGCCTCCGCCAGAAGAGCCGGAACCACAGCAACCTTAGACGTACTCACCAAATACTTTTCCTATCACCAGATGCCGGTTGTATCATCCTGCTACTGGAACATGGTACACGGAAACACACCAGAAGAAGTAATGAAAGACGAAGAAGGCGTTCAGATCATGCGTGTCCTTGGAAAGAACATGGCATGGCTGTTAAAATGCATTGAAGCAGGAAAGAAGACTGGTGTGGCTGTTCCTGCAGCAGAGGATAAGGTTAGAACCAATTTTATCCGGTAAGCAAATATCGGATGTTTACTCAGAACGGGCAAAATAAAAGGTGATAACAACAGGGAGATGGACCGGATATGGCTCACCTCCCTGGATTTGTTACAGCACTTTTTTATTTTCAGCACCTGGAGTGGTAACGATCACTCTTTCTGGAGTGATGATCAGTGTGCCCTTGGCAGTAGCTGCACCGTTGAACATTTTTTCTACCATGGCTTTAAACGTGTCAACTACAGCACCTTCGGTTACGTATTCAGCAGTTCCTTTGATCTGATATCCTTCCAGAGTTTTTGCATCATAGGCAGAAATGGCGATTTGGCCATTGTTTGCTTTCAGATTGTTTAAAGTGGTCTCTAAAAATACATCGCCGACTACTAACTTTCCGTCGTCTGTTACATCCTTAAAAGCAACCGGAACTACATTTGGTTCTCCGTCAGCACAGGTTGCCAGATCCCACATACTGCTCTTTAAAATAGCTGTTACATTTTCATTTAACATTTTGTAGTACCTCCATTTATTTTGTGTGCTCATTATAGAAGATTAACTGAGGAACAACAATATATTGAGGAATTTATGAGTGGCTATTAATTTTAGTAGTGACAGCCTTATAAAGATGTTCAAGGAGACTTGCTGACATAAATAAAAAAGCAGAACCCCTTGGCATTCCAAAAGCTTCCACTCTTTCCTAAGCTGCTGACGGGAATCGGACCCGTGACCTCCGCACTACCAATGCGACGCTCTACCGACTGAGCCACAGCAGCAACTGTATAAAATTGAATCCGCAAGCTCTGATGAAGATGAAAAGCTGCTGACGGGAATCGGACCCGTGACCTCCGCACTACCAATGCGACGCTCTACCGACTGAGCCACAGCAGCATTTCTTGTTCGTCAGAAGCGAACCTCGTATATACTATCATGAGGGATAGCTTTTGTCAACGGGAAAATAGAAAAAAGTAAAAAAACTTTCGGATGGTGATGAAAATGATACAAAAGCTGTGGCTTTACTACAGCCTGAAAATGTGATATGATTTTAGATAATTATGACGACAGATCACGGAGGAGCAGTTATGGCAGAAAAAGATATGGTAGTAGAGATCGAAGAAAAAGAGCCGGTTTCTAAGAACTTTATAGAGCAGGAGATTGATAAAGACCTGGCAGAAGGGGTTTATGACCACGTCCAGACGCGTTTTCCACCAGAACCAAACGGATATCTGCATATCGGACATGCCAAGTCCATCCTTTTAAACTACGGACTGGCACAGAAATATAATGGTAAATTCAACCTGCGTTTTGATGATACAAACCCGACTAAGGAAAAAAGTGAGTTTGTTGAGTCTATTATGGCAGATGTAAAGTGGTTAGGAGCTGATTTTGAGGACAGACTGTTCTTTGCTTCCAACTATTTTGAAAAAATGTACGAGTGTGCTGTTTTCCTTATTAAAAAGGGAAAAGCTTTCGTCTGCGATTTAAGCGCTGAACAGATCAGAGAGTACAGAGGCGATTTCAATACTCCGGGTAAGGAAAGTCCATACAGAAACCGTTCTATCGAAGAGAATTTGCGTCTTTTTGAAGAGATGAAGGAAGGCAAATATCAGGATGGCGAGAAGGTTCTTCGTGCTAAGATTGATATGGCTTCTCCTAACATCAACATGAGAGACCCGGTCATCTACCGTGTAGCCCATATGCATCATCACAATACCGGTGACAAATGGTGCATCTACCCAATGTATGACTTTGCTCATCCGATTGAGGATGCAGTAGAGCACATTACCCATTCTATCTGTACGCTGGAATTTGAAGATCATCGTCCTCTCTATGACTGGGTAGTAAAAGAGTGCGAGTTTGAAAATCCGCCTCGTCAGATCGAGTTTGCAAAGCTGTATCTGACCAACGTGGTTACAGGAAAGCGTTATATCAAGAAGCTGGTAGAAGATGGCATCGTAGACGGATGGGATGATCCGCGTCTGGTATCCATCGCTGCACTGCGCAGAAGAGGTTATACACCTGAATCTATTAAGCGTTTTGTAGAATTAGTAGGCGTTTCTAAGGCAAACAGCTCTGTTGACTATGCAATGCTTGAATACTGCATCCGTGAAGACTTAAAGCTTAAAAAGTCCCGTATGATGGCTGTCCTAGATCCTGTAAAACTGGTGATTGATAACTATCCGGAAGGACAGGTAGAAGAACTGGATGTTCCAAACAATCTGGAAAATCCGGAACTGGGAAGCAGAAAGGTTCCGTTTTCTCGTGAAGTTTACATCGAAAGAGAAGACTTTATGGAAGAACCGCCTAAGAAATACTTCCGTATGTTCCCGGGAAACGAAGTACGTCTTATGGGCGCTTATTTCGTAAAGTGTACTGGCTGCGAAAAAGACGAAAACGGCAATGTAACAGTTGTACACGGAACTTATGATCCTGAGACGAAGAGTGGTTCCGGTTTTGAAGGCCGAAAGGTAAAGGGAACCATTCACTGGGTAGCGGTACCCACTGCAAAGAAGATCGAGTGCCGTCTTTATGAAAATATCGTAGATGAGGAGAAGGGCAAGCTGAATGCCGACGGAACCCTGAATTTAAATCCGAATTCTCTTACGATCTTAAAAGAATGCTACGGTGAGCCTGCTCTTGCACAGGCAGAAGCCTATGATAGTTTCCAGTTTGTAAGAAACGGTTATTTCTGCGCAGACTGCAAGGACAGCACAAAAGAAAATCCTGTATTTAACAGGATCGTTTCTCTGAAGAGTTCTTTCAAACTGCCGAAATAATAAAGAGTAGTAAAATATAGAGGTTCTCTGGAGACAGGGAGCCTTTTATCTTTCATAAAAACAGTCTGATATCTGTCATGGGCAGATGCCGGAAGAGGAAGATACAAGGAGAACACAATGGAATTAATGGTGCCTATTGAGACAAAAGACAGTGCCCCGCTTTATGAACAGATCTACAGATATATCAAAGGGGAAATTCGTAACGGAAGGCTTCGTTCCGGAAGCAAACTGCCTTCTACCAGGACATTAGCAGGCAATCTTCATGTAAGCAGGAGTACCACCCAGTTAGCTTATGAGCAGCTGCTTTCAGAAGGATACATAGAGGCTCTTCCCTGTAAAGGATATTTTGTCTGCCAGATTGAAGAACTGGTGGAGGTAAAATATCATGGAGAACCTGAGGAAAAAGAAGAAAATCAGAATAAATTCCCCCTTCCCGATTGCAAAGTGGACTTTTCACCAAGAGGCATCGACCTGGACAGTTTTCCCTTTAATGCATGGAGAAAATTAAGTAAAAATACACTGGTAGATGACAATAAAGATATGTTTGCAGTGGGAAATGCACAGGGAGAATATGGTCTGCGCCAGGCGATCCGGGATTATCTCCATTCAGCCAGAGGTGTCCACTGTCGACCGGAGCAGATCTTAGTAGGTGCCGGAAGTGAATATCTTTTAATGCTCCTTTCTCAGCTGATCGGGAGAGATACAGGGATTGCACTGGAAAATCCTACCTATAAGCAGGCATTCCGTGTATTTAAAAGTCTGGGACATCCTATTTTTCCAGTATCTATGGACCGTTTGGGAATGAGTGTAAGGGAACTGGAAAAGACTGAGGCTGGTATTGCCTATGTAATGCCGTCCCATCAGTATCCGACAGGTATCATTATCCCTATTAAAAGGCGTCAGGAGCTTTTAAAGTGGGCGAAGGCAGAGGAAGACAGGTATTTGATCGAAGATGATTACGACAGTGAATTCCGCTATAAAGGCCGCCCAATACCGGCACTTCAGGGAATGGATGACAGTCAGAAAGTAATCTACATGGGAACTTTTTCACGTTCCATTGCCCCGGCGATCCGAGTAGGTTTTATGGTCCTTCCTGAGCCGCTGTTAGCAATATACCGGGAAAAGGCAGGTTTTTATGCATGTACTGTCTCCCGCATAGACCAGAACATCCTGACTCATTTTATTACAGAAGGTTATTACGAACGACATTTAAACAGGATGAGAGCGATTTATAAGGGAAAACATGACTCCCTGTTAAATGGTTTAAAAGAACTGGAACCATTTTTTGATATACAGGGAGAATATGCCGGTATCCACATACTTCTGACCCATAAAAAGGGAATGTCAGAAAAGCAGCTGGTGGAAGCTGCTGCAAAATCCGGAGTAAGAGTATACGGTATGAGTGATTTTGTGATCGGAGAAGGCAGAGAGCACTTCCCGTCTACGGTCATATTAGGCTATGCAAGCCTGAAAGAAAGTGAGATCATGGAAGGATGCAGACGGTTGATGCAGGCGTGGATATGAGATAGAAGGTGAGAGGAAAGATGAAACTGACAGAAAAACTGGGAAAAACTGGAAATAAATTAACCAAGCAGTGGCTGGCAGTGGCGGCTGCTTTTGTACTGGTCTTTCCGGCAGCAGGAGCACTGGGGATGGGAAATGGGCCTGCAACAAAGCAGGAGGCCAAGAATGATCAGCCTGCAGCGGATATGCAAGAGACTGCGATAGAAGAAACAACACCGGAAGAGACAGCACCATTGCAGTCCAAATATGAAGAACTATCCAAGGAGGAAAAACAGCTGTTAGAAGACCTTAGAAGCTCCATGGAAACAAAAGATATGACTCAGACCGCTAAGCTGTTGGATAAGAAGCAGGAAGTCCTGACTGAATTATTTTACGGAACCTTTGAAGGACGGCGTTATCTCTATGACGGAACCAGACTTTCCGAAGACATAGAAGGAGTGGGCCTGGTAATGACCATGCCGGAAGTTGTATTTTATGGAAACTTTGAAAATGGACAGCCCCAGGGAAGCTGCCTTGTCTTGCAGTTTATCAACGTAGACAGTCCAAGATATAATTATTCCGACGGCATATGGGATAATGGAAAAATGGACGGCCAGGGAACTACCGGTTACTGTTATTACGAAAATGTTCCTCAGGGCGAATATGCCTGGGCAGTTAAAACAGGCAGTTTTGTGGAGGACCAGATGGAGGGGGATATTACTTACGAGATCAAGGGAAGTGATGAGACAATTTCCTGTTGGAATATGCTCATTTCCGGAGGAAAGATACAGTTAGATGACAGATGGACCCATTTGGATAATATGGGCGAATATCAGCTGATGTCTTCTGATTCAGTCGGCCATGCCTATGTTATTGCAGATGACCAGTTAGAGCAATTGTTATGGATGAACCTTTTGGGCTGGGAATAAATGCTTCAAACAAGTAAATGGACCATTTACCTGTTTGCGAGGCATAAAAAACGCACCTATGCCCGGTGCGTTTTTTATGCCTCATTCTTAAAGTATATCTTCTTCAATGGTAGCAGTTTCTTTCACAGGTTCAACAACAGCTTCGGCTGCTTTTTCAGCTTCCACAGCTACCGCTGCATCTGTATTAACATCTTCTTTCGCTTTTTCAGCCTCTTCTTCGGCCAGTTCTTCACTTGCATCAGCATTCACAG
>CAVFER010000060.1:0-6104 GCA_963621525.1 bacterium
CTCTCTATGTCTGCGGAGGCGGCACGATCCCGCTTCTTCAGGAATGGCTCTGGTCTGGAATGAGCATGGGAAGTGCCGCATCCTTTATGATCACAGGACCAGCAACGAAGATTACAAACCTTGGAGCGCTGAAGATTGTATTGGGTATCCGACGGTTCCTTCTGTATCTTTTGTATGTGATGGGTTTCTCATTATTGACAGGGATTCTGGTAAATTCTCTTTTCTAATCAATAAGCCGCTGAACTGGCAATCTCTGTCAGGCAGCGGCTTTATTGTTGCTTCGAACAACTTAATAAAAAGTTCAACGAATAAAGATGAATATGGGGGGCTTTGGGAAAGATTATGTTGCGGAAACACATGAAATACCGTATAATAATGCGGTCTGATCTGCATAAAATGATGTGTTTTACTGTTTGGTGACAGGTAAGAATGAAAGTGTGTGTGTTTGTACTCTCAGTTAAACAACAAATTCAGTAACAAAATGGATTAGAAACGGGCGATTTTATTTCGCCCGTACATTAAGAAAAAGCAGGTAAAATAAGAATTTATGAGAAAATTAGCATTAAGCGATGAGATACTTTTAAGTATCCAGCAGCCAGCCCGCTATATTGGCGAGGAAGTAAATATGGTGAAGAAGGATCCGTCCACTGTGGACATCCGGTTTTCCATGTGTTTCCCGGATGTGTACGAGATCGGTATGTCCCATTTAGGCATCCAGATCCTGTATTCCATGTTTAATTCCAGAGAAGATATTTATTGTGAGCGTGTATACAGTCCATGGATGGATCTGGACCCTATTATGAGGGAGAAAAATATCCCCTTGTTTACTCTAGAGACCCAGGAACCGGTGAAGAATTTTGATTTTTTGGGTATTACTCTTCAGTATGAAATGTGCTATACCAATGTGCTTCAGATCTTAGATCTGGCACAGATTCCTCTTCATACAGCAGACCGTGGGGAAGATATGCCAATCGTCATCGGTGGCGGTCCATGTGCCTACAATCCGGAGCCCTTAGCAGATTTCTTTGATATGTTCTATATCGGAGAAGGCGAGACTGTTTACTTTGAGCTCTTAGACTGCTACAAGGAAAACAAGAAAAATGGCGGCAGCAGAAGAGACTTTTTAGAGAAAGCAGCCCAGATCGAGGGAATCTATGTTCCGGCCTTTTATGATGTAGAGTACAAGGAAGACGGCACTTTGAAGAGCTTTACACCAAATCGTCCAACTGCCAAAGAGAAGATCGTTAAGCAGGTAGTAGCAGATATGGACAGTGTGCCATACATTGAAAAGCCGTTGGTTCCATTTATCAAGGTGACCCAGGATCGAGTCGTTTTAGAGATTCAGCGAGGTTGTATCCGGGGATGCCGTTTCTGTCAGGCAGGTAATGTATACCGCCCTTTAAGAGAGCACAGCCTGGAATATCTAAAGCACTATGCCTACGATATGCTTAAGAGCACCGGACATGAGGAGATCTCTTTAAGCTCCTTAAGTTCCAGCGACTACACCCACCTGGAAGGTCTTGTAAATTTTCTGATTGATGAGTTTAAGGGCAAAGGAGTAAATATTTCCCTGCCGTCCCTACGTATTGATGCTTTTTCACTGGATGTTATGAGCAAGGTCCAGGATATTAAAAAGAGCAGTCTTACCTTTGCACCGGAGGCAGGTTCCCAGCGTCAGAGAGACGTTATTAATAAGGGACTGACCGAAGAAGTGATCTTAAAAGGTGCTACAGATGCCTTCCACGCAGGTTGGAACCGTGTAAAACTTTACTTTATGTTAGGACAGCCTACAGAGACAGTGGAAGATATGGAAGGAATTGCCCTTCTTTCTGAGAAGATTGCTGAAACCTACTATGATGAAATCCCAAAAGACCAAAGACATGGTAAGGTCCAGGTAGTTGCCAGCTCTTCTTTCTTTGTTCCAAAGCCATTTACCCCATTCCAGTGGGCAAGAATGTGTACAAAAGAAGAATTCTTAGAGCGTGCCAATATAGTCCGTAATAAGTTCCGTGAAATGAAAAACTTTAAGAGTTTAAAATATAACTGGCATGAAGCAGAGCTGACTGTATTAGAGGGAGTTCTTGCAAGAGGCGACCGCCGTGTAGGAGCGGTGATTGAAGAAGCATACCATAAAGGCGCTATCTATGATTCCTGGTCTGAATTCTTTAAAAATGAAGTCTGGATGGAGGCCTTTAAAACCTGTGGCGTGGATATTGATTTTTATACCACCAGAGAGCGTGGCTTAGACGAGCTGTTCCCATGGGATTTTATTGACGCCGGTGTTTCTAAAGCCTTCTTAAAGACGGAATGGCAGAATGCACTGGATGCAAAAGTGACTCCAAACTGCCGTCAGAAATGTTCTGGCTGCGGCGCTGCCAAATACGGCGGTGGTGTCTGCTTTGAGAAACGATAAGACTGTAAATAATGTATAATGTAAATTGACAGATTAATGCAAATAAAAGGAACAATATAAACAATGATGAAAATTCGTATAAAATTTCGTAAGTACGGCACCATGAAATTCATCGGTCATCTGGACGTAATGCGTTACTTCCAGAAAGCAATCCGCAGATCAGAAGTGAACATCCGCTACAGCGAAGGCTTCAGCCCTCATCAGATCATGTCCTTTGCGGCACCTTTAGGCGTGGGTATCACCAGCAAGGGCGAATATGTAGACATTGAAGTGCTGGACACTGACAATTCCCAAAAGATGATGGATCGCTTAAATGCAGTGATGTCAGAAGGTTTTGAGATACTGGAATATAAACTTCTTCCAGATGATGCAGCCAACGCTATGTCTATTGTGGCGGCAGCAGATTACAGCCTTACATTCCGCCCGGGGTATGAGCCGGAAAATGAAAGCCCGCAGGAATGGTTTGAAAATCTGGTTCGCTTTTTTGACTCAGATCATGTGATGATCATGAAGAAGACAAAAAAAGGCGAAAAAGAAATGGATTTAAAGCCGTTTGTCTACGAGCTGAAAGTGCGTAAAGAAGGAGAAAATGCTGCTCTTTTCATGAAAGTATCAGCAGGCAGCGCAGCAAACATTAAGCCGGAGCTTATTTTAGATGCTTACTATGCTTCTTTAGAGACAGATCGCCCTCCGTTTGCTTTTATGACAGAAAGAGAAGAGGTATATGCAGATAAAGCTACAATGGAAGAGATGGAAGCCGGCATACACAAATTTATTACACTGGGAAACCTGGGACAGGATATAGAAAAATGGATAAATTAGTCATTACCCGTTTGCATGGAAAAATATGTACGGCCTCTATTTCTGACAGAAATGTGAATGGAATCACCCTAGAAGAGGAAGATCAGGCCTCTGTCCTTAATAATATATACATAGGTAAAGTCCAGAAAGTGACAGCGGGTATCAACGCGGCTTTTATTGACTTGGGCGTGGCAATTGGTTATTATAGTCTTGATGAAAACAAAGAACATTTATTTACCCAGCAGAGAAAAAGTGGTAAACTAAGACAGGGGGATGAGATTCTGGTCCAGGTAAGCCGGGACGCAGTAAAAACCAAAGCACCGGTCCTTACTTCAAATCTGTCCCTGCCTGGGCGTTTTGTCGTTCTTACAGCCGGAAAAACCGGAGTTGGATTTTCGACAAAACTCACAGACACAGCTTGGAAGAACCGGATTCGGAAAATGCTTACAGAAAAAGATTTTGAAGGTTTTGGCATTATTGTAAGGACCAATGGGGGATTTGCAGAACCGGAGCAGATTTTAAAAGAGTGTGAAAAATTAAAGGAGCAGCTGAAAAAACTGATAAAAGAAAGCAGCAACCGTACCTGCTACAGCTGTCTGTATAAAACACTTCCTTCTTATATTTCAGGTATCCGTGATTCCTATGCAGGAGGATTGGAAGAGATCGTTACTGACTGCCCGGATCTGTATAAGCAGCTAAAAACGTATTTGGAAACCAGTCAGGCAGAGGATGCGTGGAAATTAAAGTTGTATACAGACGAACTGCTTTCTCTTGGAAAGTTTTACAGCCTGGATAGCGCCCTTTCAAAGGCACTTGACAAACGGGTATGGCTAAAATCCGGCGGTTATCTGGTAATCGAACCAACAGAAGCAATGGTAGTGATCGATGTAAATACTGGCAAATACGAAGGCAAAAAAAAGCTGGAAGAAACCGTATTAAAGATCAATTTAGAGGCAGCTGCAGAAATTGCAAGACAGTTGCGACTGCGCAACCTTTCCGGTATCATTATGATTGATTTTATTGATATGAACCAGGAAGAAAATAAGGAAATGCTGATGGATGCGTTACGGGCGGCCGTAGCAAAAGACCCGATAAAAACGGTTGTAGTAGAAATGACCCGACTGAATTTAGTGGAGATTACACGTAAAAAGGTAAGACGGCCATTATATGAACAGGCAGGTAGCAGCACTGATACATCGCTTCCAAAATAACTATCCCATTTGGTATGGCTGAGCCGGTTATTTTATGAAACGATGTACTGGGGAATAGGGGAAAACAAACATGAAGATCATAATTGTAGGCTGCGGCAAAGTTGGAACAACTTTGGCTGAGCAGTTAAACAGGGAGAATCATGATATCACACTGATTGATACCGATGATGAGGCATTAAAAAATATTTCCGACAATGTAGACCTGATGAGTGTAACAGGAAACGGCGCCATTTATCAGGTTCAGATGGAAGCGGGCATTAAAGAGGCAGATCTGATGATCGCCACTACTAACTCAGACGAGTTAAACATGCTCTGTTGTCTGATCGCAAAAAAAGCAGGTAACTGCCATACCATTGCGCGTATCCGTAATCCTGAATACTCTGCGGAGATCGGCTATATCAGAGAAGAATTAAACCTTTCCATGGCTATTAACCCAGAGCTGGCAGCAGCAAGAGAGATTGCAAGACTTCTGCGATTCCCGTCTGCAATTAAGATAGAACCATTTGCAAAAGGAAGGATTGAGCTGTTAAAGCTTCTTATCCCGGATCACTCCAATCTGGACCAGTTAAAGGTCATGGATGTGGTCAATAAATTAAAGAGCAATGTGCTGATCTGTGCAGTAGAGCGCGGGGATGACGTTGTGATCCCGGATGGTAATTTTGTAATGCAAAAGGGAGACAAGATCTCTTTCATCGCATCCCATGCAGACAGTGCGGACTTCTTTAAGAAAGCCGGAATTGTAAATAACTCTGTAAAAACTGCCATGTTTGTAGGCGGCGGAAAGCTGACTTATTATCTGTGCAACCAGTTAGCAGATACAAAGATCAAGATTAAGATCATTGAGCAAGATGAGGCAAGATGCAGAGAGTTAAGTGAGCTGCTGCCAAATGCCATGATCATCCACGGCGATGGTTCTGATCAGCAGGTTTTATTGGAAGAAGGCATCCGTCAGACAGAGGCATTTGCTTCTTTAACAGGTTTTGATGAGGAAAATATCATGCTTTCCCTGTATGCAGCCAGCCAGTCCAATGCAAAGCTGATCACAAAAGTAAACAGGATCTCCTTTGAGAGCGTGATTAATTCCCTGGATTTAGGAAGTCTGATTCAACCGAAAATGCTGACTGCGGACCTGATCCTTCAGTATGTAAGAGCCATGCAGAACTCTATGGGAAGCAATGTAGAGACTCTTTATAAGATCGTGGCAGACAAGGCAGAGGCATTGGAATTTCGCGTAAAAGCAGGTTCTCCTCTCCTTGGCATTCCGCTGGAAAAACTGGAATTGAAAAGCAACCTGCTGGTAGCCTGCATCAACCGCAATGGCCGGATCATTACTCCTCGAGGCAAAGATACTATTGAAGCCGGCGATACCGTGATCATTGTAACGACCCACACAGGCCTAAATGATCTTACCGACATCTTAAAGTAAAGGGGCGGCAGTAATGAATCATAGTATTATCATCTATATGTTAGGCTGGATCATGAACATAGAAGCAGCTCTGATGCTTATCCCTATGATCACAGCAGTGGTTTATAAAGAAAGTATCCTTACCTGCTATGGCGCTGTAGCAATAGTGTGCGCAGTCCTTGGTTTTCTGTGTACAAGAAAAAAGCCAAAAGTAAGGATGTTCTTTGCAAAAGAAGGTTTTGTACTGGTATCTTTAGGCTGGCTGGTTTTAAGC
>CAVFER010000060.1:6114-16199 GCA_963621525.1 bacterium
TTTGTGTTAAGTGGGGAGATTCCTCATTTTATTGATGCTTTGTTTGAGATCGTATCCGGTTTTACCACTACCGGTTCCAGTATCCTTCCAGAGGTAGAGAAGCTGTCAAAGGCCAGTCTGATCTGGCGAAGCTTTTCCCACTGGATCGGCGGTATGGGTGTCCTGGTATTTATCCTTGCCATTCTCCCGATGACAGGAGATTATGATATGCATATCATGAGAGCAGAAAGCCCGGGGCCTTCTGTTGGAAAACTGGTGCCAAAGATCCGTATTACTGCAAAACTATTATATGTGATCTACTTCTTTATTACAGTAGTAACAGCTGTTTTCCTGCTGATCGGAAAAATGCCTGTATTTGATACTATCTGTATGAGTCTTGGTGCAGCAGGTACAGGAGGTTTTGCCTGCCGAAACAGCGGACAGGCCGATTATACGGTATACCAGCAGGCAGTTTTAAGCATTGCCATGATCCTTTTTGGTATTAACTTTAACGTTTATTATCTGCTTTTGATTCGTAAGCCCAAGGAGGCTTTTAAGTGTGAGGAAATGCGTGGCTATCTGGCAATCATCCTGGCAGCAGTAGTGCTGATCACAGTTAATATCCGATCCATGTTCCCATCCCTTTTTCTGGCCGCCCACCATGCATTATTTCAGGTTGCGTCTATTATTACAACAACCGGCTATTCTACAGTGGATTTTGATAAGTGGCCGGAATTTTCTAAATGCATTATCGTGCTGTTGATGTTCATCGGTGCCTGCGCAGGAAGCACTGGCGGTGGAATGAAAGTTTCCCGTATTATGATCGCATTTAAGGAAGTCAAACGAGAAATTTCCACTATGATCCACCCGAGAAGTGTAAAGGTCTTAAAATACGAAGGAAAAGTGATCGGAAATGATACACTTCGTGTTTTAAACTGCTATATCATTGTATATTTCATGCTGTTTGTAGCGTCTGTCCTTATTGTCAGCTTGGATAATTACGACTTTATCACCAGCTTTACAGCAGTGGCAGCTAACTTCAACAATATCGGGCCGGGACTTTCCGCCGTAGGACCTGCTTCCAACTTCTCCATGATGTCCTATCTGTCAAAATCAGTGCTGATCTTTAATATGCTGGCAGGAAGACTGGAGCTGTTCCCGGTACTTGTCCTTCTTTCTCCCGGAACCTGGAAGAGAGGATAGAATATTTGAAAAAATTTAGAAAATACCATTAAGAAGTGTTTGAAAAATATCCAAAAATGTTCTTGACATTTGAAATGTCGGGTGCTATTATATTCGAGTATGCCGCACAGCGAGGTAAAAGATTTCTGAGGAAACACCGAAGCTGGCGAGTAATGAACATAGGAGGTGCCTTTTTATGTACGCGATTATTGCAACAGGCGGAAAGCAGTACAAGGTAGCAGAAGGCGATGTCATTAAGGTAGAAAGACTGGGCGCAGGCGCAGGCGAGACCGTAACATTTGACCAGGTGCTGGCTGTTAACAACGGCGAACTGCAGATTGGATGCCCAACCGTAGCCGGAGCAACTGTTACAGCAACAGTTGAGAAGGAAGGCAAGGGAAAGAAAGTTATCGTTTACAAGTATAAGAGAAAAACTGGCTATCACAAAAAGAACGGCCACAGACAGCTCTTTACACAGGTTAAGATTGAAAAGATTAACGCTTAATTGTAAATGGTATGATTCAGACGACAGTATTTAGGAAATCCACAGATTCAGGCAATGATCTTTACTGTGGGATTGTGATTAAGGGGCATGCAGGTTATGCTGAAGAAGGTGAGGATATCATCTGTGCAGCAGTTTCTGCACTGGCCATTAATTTTTATAATTCAGTAGAGACATTTACGGATGACGGATTTGAAGGGACGGCCGGACAGGAAAACATTCAGTTTGACTTCCGCTTCACTTCAGATATAAGCCCTGAGTCACAGCTCCTTATGAATTCTCTTGTTCTGGGACTTCAGAATATTGAGAATGATTATGGAAGATCATACATTAATATCCGATTTAAGGAGGTGTAACACATGTTAAAGATGAACCTTCAGTTATTCGCTCATAAAAAGGGTGTTGGTTCTACTAAGAACGGCCGTGATTCCGAGTCCAAGAGACTTGGCGCAAAGAGAGCTGATGGACAGTTCGTACTGGCAGGAAACATCCTGTACAGACAGCGCGGTACACATATTCATCCTGGCAACAACGTAGGTAAGGGCGGCGACGATACCTTATTTGCTTTAGTAGACGGAGTTGTTAAGTTTGAAAGAAAGGGTAGAGACAAGAAACAGGTTTCTGTTTACCCAAGAGCAATCAACGAATAATTCTGAGGGCCCCATACAAATATGTATGGAGCCCCTTTTTTCTGTATCCCCAGTGCAAAAACGTATTTTGTCCACTGGGAGGCTTCACATTCAACACCAACAGGAGGTGCTGTATAATGTTTGCAGATAGAGCAAAAGTATTTATAAAGTCCGGTAAAGGCGGAGACGGCCATGTTTCTTTCAGAAGAGAGCTGTATGTTCCCAATGGCGGTCCTGACGGCGGAGACGGCGGAAGAGGCGGCGATGTTATTTTCCAGGTAGACACAGGAAAAAACACACTGGTAGATTTCCGTCACATCCATAAATATGTGGCAAAAGACGGACAGGAAGGCGGAAAGCGCCGCTGTCACGGAGCAGATGCCGATGATCTGATCGTAAAAGTACCAGAAGGTACAGTAATTAAAGATTTTGAATCCGGAAAAGTCATTGCAGATATGTCCGGTGATAATAAAAGAGAAGTTATTTTAAAAGGCGGAAAAGGCGGCCTTGGAAATATGCATTTTGCAACCTCCACCATGCAGGTTCCCAAGTATGCACAGCCTGGACAGCCTGGACAGGAACTGTGGGTCACACTGGAGCTTAAGGTAATCGCAGATGTAGGTCTGGTAGGATTTCCAAATGTCGGAAAATCTACACTGTTATCTGTCGTAAGTAACGCAAGACCTGAGATCGCAAACTACCATTTCACCACCTTAAATCCATATCTGGGTGTGGTAGATCTGGGTGATGGTGCAGGTTTTGTTATGGCAGATATTCCGGGACTGATCGAGGGAGCTTCTGAAGGAGTAGGCCTGGGACATTCTTTCCTGCGCCACATTGAGCGTACCAAAGTTTTAGTTCATGTAGTAGACGGCGCTTCTGTAGAAGGAAGAGATCCGTTAGAAGACATTTTAACGATTAACAAAGAGCTGGAAGCATACAATCCGGATCTTTTAAATCGTCCGCAGGTGATCGCAGCCAATAAAATGGATGCCTGTTTCTCTGAAGATGATTCCAACGATATCATTTCCAGATTAAAAGCAGAATTTGAACCAAAAGGCATCAAGGTTTTCCCAATTTCTGCTGTCAGCAGACAGGGTGTAAAAGAACTGTTGTGGCATGTAAATGACCTGTTAAAGACAGTAGATTCTGCTCCTGTTGTATTTGAGAAGGAATTTGAGATTGAGTATCAGGGTGATCGCAGTTTGCCTTATACAGTTACAAGAGCAGACGACGGTGCTTATGTAGTAGAAGGACCAAGAATTGAGAAGATGCTTGGTTATACGAATCTGGATTCTGAGAAGGGCTTTGATTTCTTCCAGAAGTTCTTAAAGAATACCGGTATCTTAGGCGATCTTGAAAAGGCCGGTATCAGTGAAGGTGACACTGTCCGTATGTATGGACTGGAGTTTGATTATTACAAATAATAATTATTACTTACTATGGATCGTTTTAGTTTATATAGATAAAGGAGAAACAAATGACAAGTAAGCAGAGATCCTATTTAAAAGGTCTTGCAATGAATCTGGATCCGATTTTCCAGATCGGTAAATCCAGCCTTACACCAGAGGTGACAGAGGCTGTTTCTGAAGCATTAGAGGCCAGAGAGCTGATAAAGATCACTGTATTAAAGAACTGCCTGGATGATGGCAGATCTATTGCAGAGGTACTGGGTGAGCGCACTCATTCCGAAGTAGTGCAAGTGATCGGAAGAAAAATCGTACTGTATCGTCCGGCAAAGGATGAGACAAAGAGAAAAATCGTATTACCATAGTAAGTAGCCATTTTTTGAAGAAAAATGAGCAGATTACGAATGTTTTTAGAATTGCGAGAGTGCAAAGCACGTGGCAATTAACCGGGAGGTTTGACATGGCAAAAATAGGAATCCTGGGAGGAACCTTTGATCCCATCCATAATGGCCATCTTGCCCTGGGAAAGCAGGCATATGAGCAGTTTGGACTGGATGAGGTCTGGTTTATGCCGTCTGGTCATCCTCCTCATAAAAAAGGCCGTCTGGTAACAGAGGGAAAAGAGCGGGAAGACATGGTAAAATTGGCCATTGCGTCAGTCCCATATTTTATATATTCCGATTTTGAATTAAAAAGAGAAGGAAACACCTATACAGCCCAGACGTTGTCATTGCTTAGGGAAGCATATCCCCAGCATGTATTTTATTTTATCATAGGTGCAGATTCTCTTTATGAGATTGAACAGTGGTATCATCCGGAACTGGTGATGAAACAGGCTGTTTTGCTGGCTGCAGCAAGGCCTTATGAAAAAGATCATCCAGATTTTGAAAAACAGGTAAAACACCTGAAAGAAAAATTTGGTGCCAGAATCGGAGTGATTCGTTTCGAGAAAATGAATGTGGCTTCTAAGCAGATACGGAAAATGGTTTCCTCAGGACAGCCATTAAAAGACCTGGTACCAGATTCTGTTGCCGGATATATCAGAATGCATGAACTTTACAGAGAAGCCCTTGAAGATTAAAGGAGTGAGACAGATATGCAGATGAGTAATCATTGCAGTCAGATCATGATGCTGCGAAGTAAACTGAAGACAAAATTGGATCCTATGCGTTATGAGCATTCTCTCAGTGTATCTTTTACCTGTATGAATCTTGCTATGCGTTATGGGTATGATATAGATAAGGCAGAGCTTGCAGGTCTGATGCATGACTGTGGAAAGCGTTTTTCAGATGAGATCATTTTAAAGAAGTGTATTGCCCATAAAATACCGGTGACTGATGCAGAAAAGAAGGCACTTCCAGTGCTTCATGCAAAGTATGGTGCCTGGCTGGCAGAGAATAAATACGGGATCGAAGATCCAGAGATCATAAGTTCCATTGCCTGTCATACAACAGCTAAGGCCGATATGTCTGTTCTGGATAAGATCGTATATATTGCAGATTATATTGAGCCAAGACGTTACAAAGCGGATAATCTGCCTCAGATGAGGAAACTTGCCTATGAAGACCTGGATCAGACCATGTATGAGATATTAAAAAGCACACTGGAATATCTGGCAAAGAAGGGCGCAGATGCTGATCCTATGACTGCTACGGCTTATGAGTATTTTAAGCAGCAGGTAGCCGCCGACAAGTAAAAGGAGAAATAGAATGAATTCTAAAGAGATGGTAAAGATCGCCTATGAGGCGTTAAGCGATAAAAAAGGCCAGGATATTAAGATCATTGATATCCAGTCTGTATCCGTTCTTGCTGATTATTTCATTATCGCAGACGGAAGCAACCCGAATCAGGTACAGGCTATGGCTGACAATGTAGAAGAAATGCTTGGCAAAGCAGGCTGCGAATGCAAGCAGATCGAAGGCTACCAGAGTGCAAACTGGATCCTTATGGACTATAAAGACATTATCGTGCATATTTTCTGCCGCGAAGACCGCCTGTTCTATGATCTGGAACGCATCTGGAGAGATGGAAAGACATTTGTGGATGTAAATGAGATTCAGTAAAAATGTTGTTTTCCTTTTGTTTCTTAAACACTAACCAGATCAGTATCTTATATGTTTTGAGAATGCCCCATGAAAAACAAATACCGCCTTACGGCGGTGCTTGTTTTTCATGGGGCATTACATCATCCTTATAAGTCCGATGACCTTGCCAAGGATCTCTACATGATCGGTAATGATCGGGTCCATGGCATCGTTTTCCGGTTGCAGACGATAATGGTCTTTTTCCTTAAAGAAACGCTTTACAGTAGCAGAATCATCTAAAAGGGCAACTACGATCTCACCATTTTCAGCAGTCGGGCGCTGTTCTACAATCAGCTGGTCACCAGGAAGGATACCGGCACCGATCATACTTTCTCCCCTTACATGGAGCATAAAGGTCTCCGCATTCGGAAGAGCCTCTGCCGGGAATGGGAAATAGCTTTCAATGTGTTCTTCTGCCAGGATCGGCTCCCCGGCAGCAACGGTACCTACTACCGGAATATTTACCATTTCCTTACGGTTAAAGTTAAATGTATCATCTAAGATCTCAATGGCTCTTGGCTTGGTAGGATCACGATGGATATATCCTTTTTCCTCTAAAGCAGACAGATGAGAATGGACGGAAGAAGTAGATTTTAATTTCACAGCTTCACAGATATCTCGTACAGCCGGCGGGTATCCTTTTTTTAAGATTGTATTTTTTATGTATTCTAATATTTCTTGTTGTTTTGCAGTAAGTTTATCCTGGGCCATGGAAATTCCCCCTTCTGTTCTGTAATAATCTTTTACTGATACTATAGTAACATATGTTCGATGAAAATGCAAACCTTTGTTCGGTTTTGTTGTGCAAAGGATTGACAAACATACGTTCTGATGATATAGTATAAGCACAGAAAGAACAGATGTTCGCATCTGCTTAGACGAATAGGAGGAAACGTTATGAGGAGAAGAAGATTAGTAAGAAGACGGTTTTTAACAGGATGTTTTGTTATGCTGCTTTTTGTTACGATCCTCACAGGACGGAGTATGCTTACGTCGATGGCAGAAGAGGAATCGATGGCAGTCAGTCCCTATTATCACAGCGTAGAGATTCAGGACGGAGATAATCTGTGGAAGATAGCCCGTCAGTATAAAAAGGGAAGCCATATGTCTACAGAGGAATATATAAGGGAATTAAAGAGGATGAATTCCCTTCGCTCTGACACCATCCACAAGGGGCAGTATCTTACAGTGGTATATTATAAGTAGATTCCAAGACGCCTTTTAATAAAACCGTACATTGAAAACTTTATGCCGGGAAATTCTGTGCTTATTGAGAAATGTTTTAATTGAGAAAAGTTACCTGTAACCCTACTTGTTTTTTTTAATTTTATTTGATACGATATACGAGGATGTTAGCTAAGACTAACTATATTTTAACAGTAGTAAATGAGGTATCCTATGAGTAAAGAAACCCTTGATCTGATGCTTAGCTTAAACAGGAAAGAACTGGAGATTCAGATTGCACTTCAGTGTGCTCCTCTTCTTACAGGACATAAGATATCCAATCTTCTTACAGTAGACAGAAGCTTTCGCAGTGCAGTACTGCGGTTATTCCGTTCCAGCGCTGTTTCCTGTTATGTTCTTTATGAATCCGATGACCGTATTACCTTTCTTTTATATGTACGTGAAAAGCTGGAAGATTACCTAAGAACAGAAAAGGTTAAAAAGCTGATGGAAGAGTTTGGATGCAGCGGATGTATGCTTTCCAAGATTCTCTACCGTGTATCTGAACGTTACCGCACTCATATGGAGGGAAAAGGCGATTTTCCTCATGAGATTGGACTGCTTCTTGGATATCCGCCGGAAGATGTAACCGGTTTTATTGAAAATCGGGGACAGAATCCTCTGTATATCGGATACTGGAAGGTATATTCCAATCTGGAAGAATGCCGGAAGGTATTTGCCGGGTATGATCAGGCAAGAGAGAAGGTGATTCACATGGTATCATCAGGAATGACTGTTAAAAACATTATGGAGCTGTATGATTTACATTCACGTAAATTAATGGCAGTATAGGAGGAAAAAACAATGGACGAAATCATGGTAGTTTACTGGTCACAGACAGGTAACACAGAGGCTATGGCACAGGCAGTAGCACAGGGAATCGAAGAAGCTGGAAAGAAAGCAAAACTGGCAGAAGTATCTGCAGTATCTGCAGCTGATCTTAAAGATGCAAAGGCATTTGCTTTGGGATGCCCTGCAATGGGAGCTGAGGTTCTGGAAGAAGATGAGATGGAACCATTCGTAGCTGAAGTAGAAGGATTTGCATCAGGAAAAATCGTTGGTCTGTTTGGCTCCTTTGGCTGGGGTGATGGACAGTGGATGCGCGACTGGGAAGACCGTATGAAGGCAGCAGGTGCTGAAGTTGCATGTGGAGAAGGTGTTATCACCCAGGAAACTCCAGATGATGATGCATTAACTAAGTGCAAGGAATTAGGAAAGACACTGGCAGCAGTTTAAGTCTTGCTGATAAACAACCAAACATAAAGGCGAATACCGCAAGGCAGGCAGTTGAAAGCTCCTGTTTTGCGGTATTTTTAACCACGAACACAACGAAGAACTAGCTGATATGGCTGAAGTTGATCTGAAATTGCATTTCATTGGTTTCTTTTTGAGGAATGACTCTTACAGGCATCTGGACAATTAATCATTCTCTCTCAATTTAACTGCATTACGGGCGCTGCGTCGACGTTCATCTTCAATGGCAGCATAATGCTTTTTGGTGGTATTTACGTCTGAGTGGCCCAGAACATCAGCAACTAAATAAATATCGCCAGTTTCTCGATAAAGATTAGTACCATAGGTACTGCGAAGTTTATGGGGCGTGATCTTCTTTAATGGTGTTACGATTTTCGCATATTTTTTAACTAAGTTTTCTACACTGCGCACATTCATTCGTTTTTTCTGAAGAGAGAGGAAGAGAGCATTTTCGCTGCCTTCTTCCGGGATGATGTCGTTTCGTTCATCAAGATAATCCTGCAGCGCGGTTTCAACTTCTGTACCAAAATAGACAGTAACTTCCTTCCCGCCTTTTCGGTGGATATGGATGCCGCCGTTCTTGAAATCGATATCATTTACATCTAATCCTACGCATTCAGAAACACGAATACCGGTTCCAAGAAGCAAAGTCAGGAGAGCAAGATCGCGCAGTTTTGTCCGGTTGTGGAATGCTTTCTGCTTATCAGTCAGACCTTCTCCCTGTTCTACAGCATCCAAAAGGAGAGCAACCTCATCAATATCAAGACGGATGATCTCCTTTTCGTGGAGTTTGGGAAGTTGAACCAGGGCAGCAGGATTGGTTTTAAGCTTTTCAGTACGGAAGAAGTAGTTGTAAAAGCTTTTAAGAGAAGAAATCTTACGCATGATCCCACGTTCTTTGTTCGTTATCTCCTGATTATGCTCATTGAAACGATATTTTAAATATTCCATGTATTCTTCCAGGTCAGTTACGGTGATCTGGTCTAAATGATCTAAGGTAAAATCCGTTCGTTCCATTTTGGAAAATACAGGATTTTCTTTTTTTAGAAAATCAAAAAATACAGAGAGATCGTATGCATAAGCAATACGGGTCCTGGTAGAAGTTCTCGGCTCGATCCCTCGGAAAAACTCCGTGCAGAAGAGAGGAAGAGTCTTCGTCATTTCTCGCAGTTTTTTTATATTTTCAATATCTTTTTGTTCGTAATAAGGTAAAGTTGCTGCCATAATTTTATATGCCTCGTTTATAAAGTGTTTTTATCGTTAAAATACGCCAACTATTCGTTAAACTATTCTTTCGCGAATAGTTAAGTGCCGCTATCCACTATCAATGTGAACTTCACAAAAAAAGGTAAGCGATGAATAACACACCGCCTACCATCCTTCAATTCAACTTAAATTCTCGTTCCTCTACTACTTTACATCATTCTCAAACTATTGTTGCCTTACATCTTTTCTAAACGATGTTTGAGTTCCATACATATTTACATCATTCTCAAACACTGGTTGCTTTCTTCTGGGTCTGAGGGTGGTTTGAGTTCCATACATATTTACATCATTCTCAAACTTAGGAGGATTGTTTATATGTGTAAAAATAGTTTGAGTTCCATACATATTTACATCATTCTCAAACGATATAGGCGGAGGCAGATATGATACTGCTGTTTGAGTTCCATACATATTTACATCATTCTCAAACCAATGTTTCGCAATCTGAATAATGTTCCTTGTTTGAGTTCCATACATATTTACATCATTCTCAAACTACTAGTTATATTGGCAGAATCATACAGATGTTTGAGTTCCATACATATTTACATCATTC
>CAVFER010000061.1:0-10116 GCA_963621525.1 bacterium
GAAAATAGCAAGTAAAATTTGAATATGGTATTTATAATTTTCCTCAAAAAATCTATACTTTGGCTACAAGTTAAAACTGTATACGAGCACTTACGAAAGGATGTACTGGTGCTTATTGTGACGGGATCCATATTGAAAAAGCCTACGAAGCTGCTTTAAGCCAGAAACATCTGGTGTTAAGCAATGGCATCGAAGCTCTTGATTTCTGTGAAAAGGGAGTACGTTTCTTTATCATCCAGGGACCAAATAAAGAGCGGATCGAGTTCTGCCAGAGGTTGTAACCAAAACCCAGGTTGCACACTTTTATATGGCATGCAGCCTGGGTTTTCTGTACTTTGCAAAAGAACCTGCCACCCGGCAGGTTCTATAAGTGAACTTTTCTAATCTTAGCTGATCTTATTCTCTAATGGATAAGAATATCTGTAACCTCTGCTTAAAAATCCCATTTCTTCCAGAACGCCTACCATTCTGTAGACAGTTGCCAGACCAATGGTTGGATCCTTTTTGGAGGCCATGTAGTAGATCTCCTTACAGCTGGACCACTTTCCTTCTAATATAACATCCAAGAGGATCTTTCTCTGTCCTGTGATTCTTTTTCCTTTTCTCTGAAGTTCTCCGATGATCTGCGCTTTCTGATCTGCCATAAGTCTCCTCCTTCTTTTAAGCACCACAGGAACTGTCCTGCTGCCTTTTAGTCATATTTTGACCTGCTTTGTTTGGATTATCCGTATCATATGTAGTTTTTCGTTTTGTAGTTAGTTTAAACTAATCTGTCTAACTGAGAATAAGATTAGCACTAACTAACTCAATTGTCAATCGTTTTTTGAGAAAAATAAACAGCAAGTGCTGTAAAACTATCTCAAACAGCACTTACTGCCTTCTAAATGATCTTTGGTATGATCCTTCTTTGGAAATCATGCATCTTTTCCCAAAAATTGGCAACAAAAATCTGCTATTTCTCCTGTTAAAACTACCTTTGCCCCAGGATATCTCATATCTTCTGTAGTAATTTTAGCTTCCAGCACTTTTTCAACTGCCTCTTCTACTGTTTTTGCCTCTTTCTCCAATCCAAAACTACACCGCAGCATCAGGGCCGCTGCCATGATCATCCCCACAGGACTTACCTTCTGTTTGCCGATCACTGACTCATCCGGATAATGAAGCTGGTTGGGCGTATAAAGTCCTTTTCCAGATACAGACAGCTCCGCTGAGCCAAAAAGTCCGGCAGTTCCCGTTAACCCGGTTCCTTCGTCGGAGATAATATCCCCAAACAGATTGGCAGTAAGGATCACATCATATTCCCAGGGGCGACGGATCAGTTTCAAGGCCGCAGAATCAATATATTCATGGCTCAGTTCCACCTCCGGGTACTCTTTTCCGATCTCTGTTACTGTTTTTCGCCACAGTCTGGAGCTTCCCAGTACATTTGCCTTATCAAGACTTACTATCTTATTTCTTCTTCCTTTTGCCAGCTCAAAAGCAAACCGGGCCGTATCTTCCACGATCTTCTGATTATAGTATTCGTATTCATAAGCTTCCGGGCCATGTATGCCCTTTCCCTTTACCTGTTCTGAACACAATACACCCCCTGCTATATCCCGGACAAATAAATAGTCAAGCCCGTCGGAAAGGGCATTTTTATTTAAGGGCGAAAGCTCCATCAATGTCGGATACAGCCGCACCGGCCGCAGATTGGTTGTCACTCCCAGCTCTTTTCGCAACTTAAGAAGCGCATATTCCGGGCGTTTAGTCAAAGGCTCATTTTTATATTTTTCCAGACCTGTATTTCCAAGAAGGACGGCATCTGCCTGAAGGCACTTTTTTAAAGATTCTTCCGGAAGAGGTTCTCCTGTTTCTTCTATAGAAGAAGAACAGGCCTTAACGTGAGTAACGTTAAGTACATGACCATATATTTCACACACTCTCTTTAAGACCTGCTCCGCTGCCTCTGTGATCTCTGAACCAATTCCATCTCCTGGTATCACTGCTATATTCATTTCCATGTTTTTCCATTTTCCTTTCTGCAAACATATTCAACCACATATGCTGCCATTGGCAGCGCAAAATAGCCATAAAAACCGCCCAGGACCGGTATCCGACCCACTACTGGTCGGACCGGTCCTGGGCGGTCACATTATTTATTCACTTGTCATTCACTTATTCAGGATTAATATTTAACTTTTTAGTTGATTTATTCTTTAACTTAGGAAGATCAATTTGATTTTATTACGACACTTTTAACACGATCATTTATTTCAGCATTAACAATGGATACAGAAAGCCGATCCATACAACCATCAGGGCACCGCCGATACGAGTGGAGATGGAAGCGAATGCTAACAGGCTCATTCTGTCGCCTGCCGTCAGAACTGCCAGGTCACCGGAACCACCGATGTTGCAGCAGCAAAGTCCTGCTGTAATACCTGCTTCGTAGCCCCACAGGCCAAAGAGGTGTCCGAAGATGATCGCGCCAATGTAAGCGCCTAATACAGCTAAAACGATGATGATCAGAGCAGCCGGGGTAAAGTAGCTGATCATAGTCTCAATACTGATGGAGTTGATACCGATACCTGCGATGATCGCCGGCAGCAGTCCTTTTAACATAAAGTTCATACCATTTACAGTATAATTTGTGATCTTGTCTTCCATGATACCGGTACATTTGATCACAACAGCGATGATGATCGCCCATGCAAGTCCTGCGATCACTTTGGTTCCAGGAAGCTTTCCTAAAATAGTTCCTAACAGATAGATGCCAAGGCAGATAAAGATACCGCCGCAGACTTTGGTAGGATCAGCGCTGAGTGCCGGAAGCTGCTCAGCTGCCTCTGTCTGCATAGTGCCTGCTCCACGAAGGATACCCGGATTATCTTCTGGAGATACCATACCCATTTTTCTAAGGATAGGCTTGGAAAGAGCACACATCAGGATAGCAACTACGTTAGAAAGAGAAACATAGCATAAGAACATACCGGACATGCTCATCCAATCTGTACCGGAAAGATCCGTGTACAGAGTAGGAATGGTAACTAATGCGCCGCCGGAACCACCGGACATGGTTGGCGCACCAATATCAAATACTGCATTTAAAGGTCCATAACCTGTGATCAGTCCGCCAAGGAAGCAGAAGCCCAGTGCAAATACCTGAGAACCCAGAATTGCCGGCAGATAACGGGAAATAGCACCTAATAAGATCTTACGGTCCATATACAGGACGGAACCGCAAAGGAGAGCTGCGATGTATACGTCCTGCAGGCCATATTTCATAAGGATAGATACACCTTTTACAGTGGTCTCTGGCAGAAGACCACAGTAATTTAACAGTGCAGGTCCGAACATACAAAAGAGAACGGAACCGCCTAAATAACTGTTTACAACAGGAATGCTGTTACCAAGCCAGAAGAACAGGCCGCCTACACTCATTAAGAATGCCAGAGTTCCTACCATTCCAACACCGGTAGTCTCACCGATCTTTACAGTTGGCATAAAACCACCGTAAGTACAAATAATAATGACTAAAAACAACGGTACAAAGTACTTTGCTGAAAGTCCGCAGACTTTAAATTCCACTTTTTTACCCATATTTTTCCTCTTTCTACAGTTGTCCCCCCAAGCAAGAGTGGACATATAGTACTTTGCTTACTCGTAAATCTTAGCTTCTTCTTCCCCTCTTACCACACGCATAGCGCCTTCGTAAAGAGCCTGGATCTCGCCTTCTCCCGGATAACGGTATACAGGTGCGATAAAGGATACTCTGTCTGTGATCCAGTCCGCCATACGTTTGGAATAAACGATACCGCCGGTCAGCGCGATTGCATCCACTCTGCCGTTTACAGTGGTAGCAAGAGCACCTACCTCTTTTGCGATCTGATATGCCATGGTCTCAAAAACCAGCTTTGCATACTCATCGCCGTTATCGATCATAGCTTCTACCGCTCTGGCATCATTGGTACCTAAATGGCTTACAAATCCGCCCTTTCCTACCATGGTACGGTAGGCTTCTTCATAAGTCAACCCATGATTGTATGCCAGATCTAAAACATCTGCATTTGGCAGTCCTCCAGAACGCTCCGGTGACATTGGGCCGTCTCCATCAAGACCATTGTTTACATCTACCACCTTACCACAACTGTGCATGCCAACGGTAATACCGCCGCCAATATGGCAGACGATCACATTTACCTCTTCATAAGTCTTTCCAAGGACTCTGGCAACTTTTCTGGCAATGGCTTTCTGGTTTAATACATGGAACTGGCAGACTCTCTTTACTTCTTTAAGACCAGTCATACGTGCCCATGGCCACAGCTCATCTACTACTACCGGGTCTACGATATAGGATTTAATGCCTACACGGTCAGCCAGGTCCTTTCCAATAAGAGCCCCCAGGTTGCAGGCATGTTCCTTTTTCGGATGCATCATTTCATCTACCATGATGTCATTTACTTCATAGGTACCACCTGGGATTGGGTGAAGAAGTCCACCTCTTGCGGAAATACAGATCATCCAGTTTGATACCCGCTTTATCAAGAACATTTAATATCTTTTCCAGACGGTATTCCTTCTGGTCCTGCACATGAGCAAAGGGAGCCAGATCTTCGTGGGAATGCTGGATACTTTCCAGGTGGATGATCTCATCGTTGCAGTAAACTGCAATCTTGGTGGATGTAGAACCTGGATTCAGGATCAATACTTTATCTTTCATGTAGGTACCTCTTTATTTCTTGTCCTTGTTTCCTGCGATCAGCAGAGCAAGAGCAATACTGTTTAATTTGGTTTCAGGTGCATCAGAACGGGAAGTAATGACAACTGGTGCTGCAGCTCCCATCAGTACGCCTGCGATCTCGCATCTTGCCATGTATACCAGAGTCTTCCACATAATGTTTCCGCACTCGATGTTTGGCATAAGCAGTACATCTGCATGGCCTGCAACCGGGCTCTTGATACCTTTGTGACGGGCTGCATCTTCATTTAACGCATTATCCAGTGCAAGAGGTCCGTCCACAGTAATGCCCTTAAACTGGCCTCTCTGGCTCATGATGGCCAGGGAAGCTGCATCCAGTGTAGGCTGCATGGAAGGATTTAACACCTCTACCGCACACACAGCTGCTGCCTTTGGATCTTCGATCTCCAGTGCCTGGCATACAGGAATGGTATTGTTCAGCATGGCGATCTTTTCTTCCAGAGTCGGATACATGACCATAGCCGCGTCTGTCATAAGGATCAGACGGTCTAATTTCACTGAATCAAATACAGCCACATGGCTTAAGATCTTGCCGGTACGAAGTCCCCACTCTTTATTTAATACAGCACGCAGGAAATCCGCGGTTCCGATGAGACCTTTCATAACCAGCTGTGCTTCTCCGTTATGTACCAGTTTTACAGCTGCTTCTGCTGATTTTCTGATATCCGGTTCATTTACAATGGTTACTTTGTTTACATCCAGCTCGATCTCTTCTGCAATCTGGCGGATCTTTGCCTCATCACCGCAGAGAGTTGCCTCTGCGATCCCCATCTGTACTGCCTCTTTTACTGCTTCCAGAACAGGTCTGTCTTCTGCCGCAGCCACTGCGATCCTTTTTTTCTCTCTGGCTAACAGGCTGTCTCTTACTTCTCTTAATGATCTCATTTTCCAGGTCCTTTCTATACTTATGATCCTATCTGTTTTAACTCAGTTCTGCCGGGTCTGTGATCACGCCCATAACAGCGGATGCGGCAGCTACTTCCGGTGATGACAGATATGCTTTTGCCTTTGGAGAACCATAGCGTCCTAAGAAGTTACGGTTGTTGGTTCCAAGAACTACCTCGTCATCTGAAAGCAGACCCATGGTACGTCCTTCACAGAAGGAGCAGTACGGCGGTGTTATCAGAGCCCCCGCTTCTACCAGTGTCTGGATATAGCCTTCCTTCATTGCCTCTTCCATAATGCTGTTGGAAGCGGGTGTTACGATGCATTTTACGTGAGAGCTGATCTTTTTGCCCTTCACTACATTTGCTGCGATCTTTAAATCCTCTAAACGGCCATTGGTACAGGAACCGATGAATACCTGATCCAGTCTGACACCTTTCACCTCCGACAGTGGATGTACATTGTCCACATATGGCGGACAGGATAATACTGGCTCTAAATCTTCTGCTTTATAAATGAGAACTCTTTCATATTCTGCATCTTCATCGGCTTTGACCCATTTTACATCTTCGTAGTCCACGCCGCAGTAATCCGCACATTTCTGGTCTGCTGCGAAAAGTCCTGCTTTTCCACCGCACTCTACAACCATGTTTGCAATGGTCATACGGCCGTCAATGCCTAATGCATCAATAGCAGTTCCACAGAATTCCAGTGACTTATAGGTGCCGCCTGCTGCTCCCAGATCACCTAACACACGCAGGATAATATCCTTTGCGTATACATGAGGAGGAAGTACGCCGTCGATCTGGATCTTAATGCTGCTTGGAACTCTTAACCACATCTGGCCGGTTCCCCATACAGCTGCCATTTCTGTATATCCAACACCGGTAGAGAAGCAGCCTACTGCACCATAAGTAGGTGTGTGGGAGTCTGTTACAAATACAATGTCACCTGGTTTGGAATAGCCTAACTCAGGAACTAACTGGTGAACGATACCGCCGGTAGCATGGAAATGGCGGATACCATACTCCTTTACCAGCTCATAACCAGCTTCCAGGCTTCGTGGATCACCCTCTAAGCAGGCTGGCATCAGATGATCGTGCATGATCACGATCTTATCTGTGTTCCACACTTTGGTAAGACCCATTTTTTTCATTTTATCCTGAAGGAAAGCGGTATAAATATCATGGATCACTACGCAGTCCGGCTCTACAACTACCAGATCTCCCGGCTTTACGCTTTTACCGCCAATGTGCTTCATAATGATCTTTTCAGCTAATGTATGTCCCATATTCTTACCCCCTTCCTATAACAAGCCTTTCTCTACTTTTTTTATAATGCTCTTTACCAGACCACCGTCCATGATGATGTGGTACAGATTTTCCGGAATCGCCGGGATCTTGTAGGTCTTTCCGTTGGCACTGATCTGCTGCTTATCCAGCTCTACTTTTACTGTATCTCCCTCGTTTACATTATCTGGAAGCTCCGGGCATTCCAGGAGCAGGATACCGTTATTAATAGCATTCCGGAAGAAAATACGTGCAAATGATTTTGCAATAACACAGTGTACACCATTTGCTACCAGAACCTCTGCTGCCTGTTCTCTGGAAGAACCACAGCCAAAGTTATTTCCTGCTACGATCAGATCACCTTCCTGAAGTTTAGCTGCCAGTTCCGGTCTTAAAGGCTCAAATGCATGAACCTTGATCTCATCCATGGTTTCATAGTTTAAGTGCTGTGTTGGAATGATAATATCTGTATCAATATCGTTTCCAAACTTCCAGCAGCGTCCTTCAAATGTGAGAGAATGATTTTCTGTCTCTTCCTCCTCTGTCACAGGCGCCTCTTCTTTATAACCTAAGGTTCCAAGAAGGGCTGCTTCTACAGCTGCTTTTGTGGAAGTCAGATAGGTCTTTGATGTGTCAAAACCGGCATAGCCAGGTTTATTTTCCAGATCATTGGATACCATGACTTCTGTTTTTCCAATACGTCCCTGAACTTCCGGATTTCCGCAGTGGTTGATCACAATTCCGCCAGCCTCTAAAATATCTGTAATATATCCGGCAGTTGCTGCCTCAATATAAGTGTCGGCATCAGAAGATGCTACTACCAGTCGCAGTCCGTACGCGATCTTTCTGCCTTTTAACATAGATGATACCGTTTCCAGATCCTTTAAATTACCGCCTGTTGTTCCACCAATAAATACAGATTTTACATCTACAGCAGGCATTTCATCTAATGCTGCAAATTCGTTATATCCGCCTGGAAGAGCTGCCAGTTCTTTTGTCTGTACTGCGTCAAATTCAATATCTGCCTTTTCCTGGGCTGCTTTTTCCACTGTAACAGCAGTTGCACCGGCTTTTTCAAGGACTCCGCAGAGAACCATCTTTTCAGACAGTTCCATGTCCTCTAAGGTATCTCCAGTCAGACTTAAAAGCTTTCCTGCTAAATTTTCTGCTCCCAGTTCTTTTACCAGGCTTAAAGCCAGATCTTTTGCAGAAAGTCCTTCCGACAGTTTTCCAGTTAATTTTACGGTTTCTTTTAATGTACCGTTTTCAGGTTCTTCTAACAGCAGTTCGCCGGTTTCTAATACCTGCTTTAACTGGATTGCATCTGCGCAGGTGACCTGGGCACCAATGGCACCGGCTGCTCCCGCTGCCTTATCACAGGTGACAGCTCTCTGACCTGGTTTTAAAAGTCCATCTGCCAGAAGCTTTCCGCACATTCCTTTTCCATAATAAAATGGAATGTTTTCCTTTTCTGCCTTTTCTCTCAAAGCTTTATGCAGACCGGATACCTCCGGTGAATTAGGAGGTACGGTCTGATCAACTACAACTACGGTTGCTACTGCGGGTTTCTTTTCAGTTTTTAAAAATACCTGTGCAAGTTCATTATCCTGGATCACACACAGATCCACTTTCTGCATCTTCACATTTCCCATTTTTATTACCCCTCTGCCAGTTTTTTATACTCCTGGTACTTCTCCTTTGCATCCAGTTCTGCTTCTGCAAGAAGTTTTTCTGCTTCCTCCGGGAAGGTTCTTGTTAATGCGGAGAATCTTACTTCACCCATAAGGAAGTCTCTTAAGTTCAGAGTCGGCTCCTTGGAGTCCAGAACAAATGGATTCTTTCCTTCTTTCTTAAGGTCTGGATTATAGTGATACAGGTTCCAGTAACCTGCTGCTACTGCTTCTTTTGCTTCTTGCTGTGCGCATCCCATGCCCTTTACAAGACCGTGGTTGATACATGGAGCATAAGCAATGATCAGGGACGGCCCCTTGAACTCTTCTGCTTCTTTTAATACCTTTGCCAGCTGTGCAGGATTTGCACCCATAGCTACCTGGGCTACGTAGCAGTAACCATACTGCATTGCCATCAGGCCTAAATCTTTCTTCTTTGTCTTCTTACCGGAAGCTGCAAACTGTGCAACTGCACCAATCTGGGTTGCCTTGGAAGCCTGACCGCCTGTATTAGAGTAAACTTCGGTATCTACAACCAGGATGTTTACATCTGTTCCGCTTGCTAATACATGGTCCAAACCGCCAAAACCGATATCATAAGCCCAGCCATCGCCGCCGTACATCCACATGGACTTCTTGGACAGATGTTCTTTATTGTTTAAGATATCTGCCTTGCGGTCAGCCTGTTCTCCTGTAAGTTCTGCTGCCTCTAATGCCTTAACCAGGTTTTCACTTACTTCCATGGTCTTGTCGCCGTCATCATAGGCATCAAACCATGCATCAATTGCTGCACTTAAAGATGCATCTACGCCATTTTCTTTCAGCTCTTTTACAACACCTGCAACTCTTTCTCTCTGCTGTGTCACTGCAAGGCACATACCAAGGGAGAATTCTGCATTGTTCTCAAATAAGGAGTTTGAGAATGCCGGTCCAAATCCCTTTTCATTGGTTGTATAAGGTACACAAGGAAGTGCTGCGCCCCAAGCCTGTGTACAGCCGGTTGCATTTGCGATCACCATACGGTCACCAAACATCTGGGTCATCAGTTTTGCATAAGGTGTTTCACCACAGCCTGCACATGCGCCGGAGAACTCTAATAATGGAGTCTCAAACTGGCTTCCCTTAACGGTATTCTTAGCCAGAGGATTTTTCTTTTTGGAAAGTTTTACTGCATAATTCCAGTTTTCGATCTCTGCTGCCTGGGAGTCTAATGGCTTCATGGCAAGAGCCTTTTCCTTAGCCGGGCATACCTGAACGCAGGCACCGCAGCCTAAACAGTCTAATGGAGAAACCTGGATCCTGTAGGTGTATTCCTCTAAGCCCTTTCCAGTTGCTTTCTTTGTTTTAAACCCTTCCGGTGCATTTTCTGCTTCTGCTGCACTTACCAGGAATGGACGTACTGCTGCATGTGGGCACACATAGGAACACTGGTTACACTGGAGACACTTGTCCGGATCCCACTCAGGAACATCTACTGCAGTTCCTCTCTTTTCATATTTAGAAGTACCAAGCGGTACGGTACCATCTTCTC
>CAVFER010000061.1:10126-15856 GCA_963621525.1 bacterium
TGCCTGTAAATACACTAACTGGAAGGTTATCACCCTTTAAGGAGTTGATTGGCAGCATAAGATTTTTTACAAATTCTGGAAGATTTTCATCTACCTTTGCTGTCTCTAGCTCTAAAGAAGCCCAAGCTTCCGGAACCTTTACTTCTACCAGTCTCTGGTATCCGCAGTCAACTGCCTGATAGTTCATATTTACAACCTTTTCGCCCTTCTTTCCGTAGGACTTAAGGATGGCTTTCTTCATGTACTCTACTGCATCATCAAATGGGATCACATTTGCCAGTTTGAAGAAGGCTGACTGTAAAACTGCGTTGGTACGGTTTCCAAGTCCGATCTCTTTACCGATCTTTACTGCATTGATGATATAGAATTTAATATGGTTTTCTGCAATGTAGCGTTTTACGGCTGCCGGCAGATGCTTGTCCAGTTCATCTTCATTCCAGATGCAGTTTAATAAGAAAGTGCCGCCCGGCTTACATTCCTGGACAATGTCATATTTCTGGATATAAGACTGATTGTGGCAGGCAACAAAGTCTGCATGGGATACCAGATAGCTTCCACGGATCGGCTTATGTCCGAAACGAAGATGGGAACGGGTAACACCGCCGGATTTCTTGGTATCATACTCAAAATATGCCTGTACATACATATCAGTGTGGTCACCGATGATCTTAATGGAGTTCTTGTTGGCACCAACAGTACCGTCTGAACCAAGTCCCCAGAACTTGCAGCTGATGGTTCCCTCTGCAACTACATCGATGGATGCACCTACAGCCAGTGAGTGATGGGTCACATCATCATTGATACCTACTGTAAAGTGGTTCTTTGGCTCTTCTGCTTCCAGATTGTTAAATACAGCTTCGATCTGGTTTGCAGTAACATCTTTAATAGAAAGACCATATCTGCCTGCGTATACACGGATATTTCTGCCGGACTCTGCAATAGCACTGCAAACATCCAGATACAGAGGTTCGCCTAAAGAACCTGGTTCCTTGGTACGGTCCATAACTGCAATACGCTTTACGGTCTCAGGAATTGCAGAAAGGAAATGCTTAATGGAGAATGGACGGTACAGATGTACCTGTAAATATCCAGTCTTGCTGCCATGTGCATTTAAGTAATCAACCGTTTCACGGATCACACCGTCTACAGATCCCATTGCAATGATCACTTCTTCTGCATCCGGACATCCGTAGTAGTTAAACAGGTGATAATCTCTTCCTGTGATCTTGTTGATCTCTCCCATGTAGTTTTCAACAATCTCAGGGATCGCCTCATAATATGGGTTTGCTGCTTCACGATACTGGAAGTATACGTCCGGGTTCTGTACGGTACTTCTCTGTACAGGACGCTCCGGATTTAAAGATCTCTTGCGGAATGCATCCAGTGCATCTCTGTCTAAGAGTATGTCTAAATCTGCATAATCCATTACTTCTACTTTCTGGATCTCGTGTGAAGTACGGAAACCATCGAAGAAATGAAGGAAAGGAACGCGGCCCTTAATAGCTGCCAGATGGGCAACACCCGCCAGATCCATGATCTCCTGACCGGTACTGCTGCAAAGCATTGCAAAACCGGTCTGTCTGGTTGCCATTACATCAGAGTGCTCTCCGAAAATGGAGAATGCGTGGGTTCCTACGGAACGGGCACTTACATGAAGGACACCTGGATGTAACTGACCGGAAATACGGTACATTGGCGGGATCATAAGGAGCAGTCCCTGGGATGCTGTGTAGCTGGTTGCCAGTGCGCCGGACTCCAGTGCGCCGTGCATAGCACCGCAGGCGCCAGCCTCAGACTGCATTTCTACCAGTTTGACTCTCTGTCCAAACAGGTTTTTCTTACCTGCTGCAGACCAGGCATCTACATGCTCTGCCATTGGTGAAGAAGGAGTAATTGGGTAAATCGTTGCTACTTCTGTAAATGCATAAGATACATAAGCAGCGGCTTCATTACCGTCCATTGTTTTCATCATTTTTTTCTGTTTCTCTTCCATCATTTTCCTCCTGAGATTCGTGAATGCCTTTATGGTATGGGGTTTTTAAAAAGTGTTACTTTTCCGGCTCAAGTTCTTCAAAAAGTTCTACTGCCGGTATAATTGCTGATGCACCATAGTAAAAGAAAACCAGTCTTAAAACTTCGCCGACCTCATCCATGGTTGCACCTTTTTTCACTGCCAGTTCGCCGTGTGTTTTAATCGTCACGGCATTTCCTGCGCAGCATCCCATAAGCATCAACATCAGTTCCATGTATTTAGCCGGAACATGTGTGATATCCTGTTTGCAGATAGCGAACTGCTGGCTGAATGCCTGGAGCAGCTTTGGATCATTTGCCATTTTTTTGTGGATAGAAAGAACGTTTCCGCCTCTCTGCTCCTTTAACCGTTCCAGGATCTCTTCTGCCTGGGCGATCTTTTCTTTATTTTCCTGTTTCATGGTATGTACTCCTTTTGTTTTCCTATTCCTTTCTGTATCCACGGAAAGCGGGTACGAAAACATTGCCTTTACTGATACTTCTTCTGTAAAAATGCCGGAGCAAGTTCAGGGAACAGAGCGTATGTCATAACATCTTCTTCTGTTCTTGCAAAGCCTGCTGCTTCTGCTTTGGCTTTCTCCCAGCCAGGTTCGATCAGGCTTCCCGGACGTTCTGTGATCATCTTGTCGTTTCCTAAAACAGCTGCCTTCAGTTCCGGTGCGATCTCACCTGCCGGACGTCCGTACATGCCACGGATGTAAGTTTTGCTCTCATTGGAGATCATTTTATATCTCTGTCCCGTAAGAACGTTAATAGTTGCCTGGGCGCCTACCATCTGAGCAAACGGAGTTGCTAAAGGCGGATAACCGAAATCTTTATGTACCTTATGGACTTCCTCAAATACTTCATTAATGCGGTTTTCTGCATTCATGCCTTTTAACTGGCTTTCCAGGTTAGAAAGCATTCCGCCTGGGATCTGATGTTTTAAAACACTGATATCTACACCTGTACGCTTGCTTGCAAATTCTTTGTATTTTTCACGCAGCTGGGTGAAATAATCATTGATCTCTGCTAAAAGATCCATATCCAGGCGGGGATCAAATCCTGTTCCCTTTAAGCAGGTAACAATGCTTTCTACTGGCGGATGAGCCGGTCCAAGGGAAAGTGACGATACATCACAATCTACAGTGCAGGCGCCAGCCTTGATTGCTTCCCAATAGCAGATATCAGCCATACCGCCGATGCAGTGTGCGTGAAAATGAACCGGAAGTCCTACTTCTTTGCGGATCGCCCTGATCACATCAGATACCTGCTTGGGGTTCATCATTCCTGCCATATCTTCCACATGGATGACTTTTACGCCTAATGCCGCATAATCCTTTGCCATCTGTACATATTTTTCTAACGTATGTACCGGGCTTATGGTGTAGCAGATATTTGCTTCTGCTGTTTTTCCGTTTTTAAGCACTGCCTTAATGGCTGTCTCTGTATTTCTCACATCGTTTAAACCGTCAAACACCAGGAACTTATCAATTCCGGCTTTTGCTGCCAGTTCTACGAATTTTTCTACCACATCATCAGGATACTGTTTGTAGCCGATTAGGTTCTGTCCGCGGAGGAGCATTCTCAGCGGTGTCTTCTTACACAGTTTCTTAAATTCCCTTACCCGTTCCCAGGGATCATCTCCCAAATAGCGGATAGCAACATCAAAAGTCGCACCGCCCCACATTTCCATACATTCATATCCAACCTCATCCATCTTCGGCAGAATAGGGAGCATATCCTGTGTACGGATCCTGGTTGCCAAAAGGGACTGCTGGCCGTCACGCCACTCTACACTGCTGATTCTGATCGGTCTTTCAAGAACTGTTTCTCCTGCTGTTTCTTTTGCTTTTTTCCAGAAAAACATTCTGCACCTCCATTTACATGTTTTATGAGTTAATATATTAACTTAATTTATTTGTTATTTAGTTAAGTTGTTAACTTATTTCTGAGCAAACTATACATCTTTTCTCATTAAATAGCAATAGCAAATGCTTATTTTTTCGTTTTTTGGAGAGTTTGCACAGTTTTTCGTGTTTTGATTTGGTTAATATTTTAATTTTACTTGTTAACTCAAGTTAATTTATTGACTTATTATGTCTTTTTAATTGCTTTTATATGGGGCGTATGATATGATAAATACAGAATAAAAAGAACAGACCAGAAAAGAGGTTTTTTATGCCTACGTTAAAAGATGTAGCTGCGCTGGCAGGCGTTTCAGCCGCTACTGTATCCTTATATTTGAACGGAAAATCTGCGGGAAGGATCTCCCAGCAGAAACAAAAAGAGATAGAAGAAGCTTTAAAACAGTTAAGTTATCAGCCTTCATCTGCTTCCAGACAGTTAAAAGAACTGGGTACCTCCCCCCTTATATACACAGTAGCCGTATACTGGGCCGCTGACCCCCGTTCCGCCCTTTTAGGAAAAGTTATGGCTGGGATCCAGTCATCCCTGGCAAAAAACCAGATGACCAACTGCAACATCGTAATATGCCCCTTTAAGCCAAATGAACTGTATAAAGAAAAAGGGCTGATCGATCCAAAGCTGTACAATTATGATGCTGCCATCATCGCAAATACTGCCATGATGGATATGCAGTACTTAGACAGCATTATGCCGCCGATCCCGGTTATCCTCTTAAACCGCCGCCTGGACCAGTACAGCTACGTTTCTATCAACAACCAGAAAATGGGTGCCTCTCTGGCCAATATGATCGCAGACAGGGGATTTAAAAGCGTATCCGTTTTCCGCTCCCAGTCCCCTTATCTGGCTATGGATGACCGGGTGACCGGTTTTATCAACGGCTGCCGTGCCAAAGGTGTAGATATGCCAAATCATGCCCTATTTTACACTGACAATTCCACGGATGGAGGTATTCAGGCTGCCACTGAATTCCTGAAATTAAAAGAACGCCCGGATGTAGTCTTCTGCGACTCTGATTCCATTGCCCTTGGTGCCCTGTATGCCTTTTTCCAGGCTGGTATACGCGTCCCGAAGGACTTATCCCTGCTCAGTATCGGTTTACACCATTCTTCCACCAGTAAATGCTCTATTCCACCATTAACTGTATCAGAGATCCCTCTGACCCAGATGGCCGAAGGCTGTATGGACTATGTGATCCGCGCTTTGACGGATAAATCCTACTCCACAGACCAGGACCCGGTACATGTAGAACTGGAAACAAAAATTATTGTAAGAGAGTCATTTCAGTAGCATCAAACAACTGGATCTGCAAATGCGCCACCGGCACATTTGCAAATTGCATTTCCAAAATGCGCAAAAAAATTCCTGACAGACATTTATCTCTCTGTCAGGAATCTTTCTTTCATTCAACCATTTATCTAAGGAGTCCAAGACTTCCGGTTAATTTATTCACTTTCTTCTTGCTTCCAACCATGGCAATTCCCATATACAAAAGATCATCTTTGGTAGAATGCTTCATGGTATCCGTATAATCTGTATAGGTCATGCTCTCCTGTGCCACATTGGTAAAATCAATACAGGAAACATCTTCAAATTCTTCTCCAAACAAACGATTTCTGATCTCTGCTACCTTTTCTGCAGATGCTTTTAAGACTGGAACCGGAACCTGGATCAGACCAAAATGGGTATGGTTTTCTGCATCTACCGTATCACTTCCGGAAATATCCGGGCGCAGTTTTCCAAGAGAAATAGAAAGGATGGCCATTACATTAGCCATTACTCCAAGCTCCATTC
>CAVFER010000062.1:0-14167 GCA_963621525.1 bacterium
CGCGCCCTTTCGGACAAACGGTTTTCAAGACCGCCTCGTTATGACCGCTTCGATATCTCTCCAAACGTGCTTTTCGATTTTACAAGATAAGAAACGATTTGTCAAGAGTTTTTTAAAATTTATTTTTCTTGTTTTTCTTATTTTGTTGCTGTTCATCAACAGCTCAATTATAATATCATGCCTGCCAGAATCTGTCAACACTTTTTATAATTTTTTCAAAAACTTTTTTAGTCTGCCTTAAACCTGCTTCAATCCTTTAACAAAGCCTGGGCAATGACCATATCTTCTGGTGTTGTGATTTTTATGTTGCGGTAGCTTCCTTCCACCATATATACCGGAATGCCCATTTGTTTTTCCACTACCATGGCATCATCGGTTATATAGCTGCGCTCTTCTTTCATTTGCTTTTCAAAAGCCTCTACGATAAGAGGCAGTGCGAACACCTGCGGGGTCTGGGCCTGCCATACAAGGGAACGGTTCGGGCTATTTGTGATCTGTCCTTCTTTATTGATCAGTTTGATCGTATCTTTTACAGGCATGCCAACAACACAGGCCTTCTGCACCTGCACCCGCTTATATACCCGCTCCAGAATATCTCCTGTAAGAAAAGGCCTAGCACCGTCATGAATCATTACATAACCAGTCTGTCCCCGTTCTTTTAAAATGCATAGCGCCTTCCATACACTCTCATAGCGTTCTCTTCCGCCCGGAGCTACAGCTGACACTTTCTTTATGTTGTATTTCTCACAGATCTCCTTTTTGCAGTGATCTACATGATCCTCATCTGTCATAAGCAGGATATCATCGATCACTGATGACTGTTCAAAGACTTCCAGGGCATATACAAGAATAGGCTTCCCCTCTAATTCCAGATACTGTTTTGCTGTCTGTGTACCCATGCGGGTCCCTCTGCCTGCTGCAAGAACGATGGCTGTACAATGCTCCCTCATTTGCTCCGCTCCCATTTTCTTCTTTTATCTTTCCCCCAACTTTAAATTTGGGATCGCATTTAAATCCCAGCCAGAACGATTTCCCTTTATATACTCATAGTAAGCAGCTGCACCGATCATGGCTGCATTATCAGTACAGAAAATAGGGGATGGGTAGTAAAATGTAATGCCACTCTTATCGCAGGCATCTTTCATAGCTGTGCGAAGAGCACTATTGGATGCTACCCCACCTGCAATCGCCAGCTTCTTATATCCATATTCCTTTACTGCAGCAATCGATCTGCTTACCAAAACGTCTACCACTGCATTCTGGAAGGAAGCTGCCAGATCCGGCACATGAATCTCTTTCCCTGTCATTTCTGCATGGTTAATATAATTCAGCACCGCGGATTTTAAACCACTAAAGCTGAAATCATAAGGAGAGTCTGCTACTTTTGCACGCGGAAACTCCATTGCGTGTGGATTTCCCTCTTTTGCAGCCTTATCTATCTTTGGTCCGCCCGGATAGCCTAATCCTACTGCTCTTGCCACTTTGTCAAAAGCTTCTCCCGCAGCGTCATCTCTGGTCCTTCCTATGATCTCAAATTCCCCATAATCCTTTACAATCACCAGATGGGTATGACCGCCTGAAACGATCAGGCATACAAAAGGCGGCTCCAGATCCGGACTCTCAATAAAATTGGCCGATACATGGCCCTCAATGTGATGGACACCAATCAATGGTTTATGAGCAGCATAAGCAATGGCCTTAGCCTCTGCTACACCTACCAATAATGCCCCTACCAGTCCTGGTCCATAAGTAACACCAATAGCTGTAATATCCTCAAGAGTTACATTTGCCTCTGTAAGAGCACGTTCTATTACATAGTTAATCGCCTTTATATGCTCTCTGGATGCAATCTCCGGCACCACGCCTCCATATACCGTATGCGTTGCAATCTGGGACGATATCACGTTTGACAGAACAGTACGTCCATTTTTCACAACGGAAGCTGCTGTTTCATCGCATGAACTTTCGATCGCCAGTATTAAAACATCTTCTGATGCAGTTGTATTCATATTTCCACCTTGTCCTTTATATGTCCCACAAGACATTTTGTCACTCTTCATCAAATTCCAGTTCTACAGTCCAGCCATCTCTGGCAGCTTTGGCTCTTGGAAAGATCTGTTTTACTTCTTCCATATATTCCTCCGGTCTTGTAAGAGAGGGACTGTAATGAGTCAGCCACATCCGGGCCGGCTGGGCCTCTTTTGCCAGATTTGCAGCCTCATAAAAGGTCATATGCTTATACTCTCTGGCCTTTGCTGCCTTTTCTTTCTCCCCGTACATGCCCTCACAAATAAAAAGATCTGCATCTTTTGCATACTGTGCAATCACCGGAACGGGGCGTGTATCTGTACAATACGTAACTCTTAATCCCCTTCGATCTGCTCCCAGTACCATATCCGGAGTAAATGTTCGTCCATCTTCTTCAATGACTTCCCCTTTCTGGAGACGACTCCAGAATTTCTGTGGGATCATCTGCTCTCTTGCACGATCTACATCAAACCGGCCTTTTCTTGGAATACGGATCGAATATCCGTAGCAGATTACCTTATGGTTCACACGGTATGCATCGATCACATAAGGACCGACTCGCAAGCTTTCTTCTTGTTCTGTCAGTTCAATAAATTTAAGATCAAAAGGAAGCTCCGGCGCGATCATGCATAATGCATTTACCACACGTTCCAGTCCTTTCGGCCCGATCAGAGTCAACGGCTCTGTACGTTCCGCATTTCCCATAGTCAGAAGAAGCCCCGGAAGGCCGCTGATGTGGTCTGCATGGTAATGGGTAAAGCAGATTACATCAATAGGCTTCGGGCTCCAGCCTTTCTCTTTTAATGCGATCTGGGTGCCTTCTCCACAATCAATAAGAAGGTTGCTGCCTGCGCACCGGGCCATCATGGATGTGAGCCAGCGGTAAGGAAGAGGCATCATTCCGCCTGTTCCAAGTAAACATATATCTAACATATTTTTTCCTCATTTTCTTTCATCATGTTCTCACTGCATTTTCCATATGTGAACATCATGCATTTAACTTTCCAAATCATATCACATTTACAGCTTAATAATCAAGTACTGAGGAAAATTGAACCGATCCATGTATAATGGCTGCTACGATACATGAGCAGGCAATTTTGAAACTGAAAATACCGTAAGATAGATTCATAGGATGCAATTTCCTATGAATCAAAAAGAGAGGAACATATGCCGTTCCTCCCCATTATGTACAATGTTCTCTCGGAATCTTTCTGTGGTGGAAAATCAGCCACAAAGGCAGGTGCAGGAAAGACTCCGAGAGGACATATGCAGTCTGAATATAATCTACAGTTCATGTTTCCACATGATACAGGCGTTTTCTACTGGATTTTCATAGTAATTTTTACGCACTGCCTCCTGGACAAATCCATATTTTTCATACAACTTTCTGGCTCCGGTATTGCCTTCCCGTACTTCAAGTGACATTTGGAGTGCCCCTTTATCCTTTGATACCCGCATCATAGCATCCATCAGGCTTTTAGCTATCCCGCGACGGCGCCACGAAGTAAGGACTGCAATGCGCTGGATCTCTCCCTCATCTGCAAGAACTCTTAAAGCACAGTAACCGGCTATAATCCCCTCTTTTTCCCACACCAGATATGTATCAAACCGACTATTCAGACCATCTTTTAATATGTTTTCAGACCAGGGAACAGAAAAGCACTGTGTTTCCAACTGCCCTACCTGTTCTATGTCTTTTTCTTCCATCCGGCGGATACATCCGATTTCCCATTCAGCTTTATTTATACACATTTATCTCTTCTCCTGATTTTTATGATCACCCACACCATATGATCAATAATCTCCCGGAATCTTTCCAGCCTGTCCGTCTGATGAATGCTCCGCCTCTCTTTGTCTTTCTGCCTGTGATTTGCGCAGGTAATCCGGAGTAAATTCATCTGCCGACTGCACTTTGGTTCCTGCGTACCCTTCTGTCATGGCTTTCATACCAAGAGCTGCCACACAGGATGCCCGTTGTCTGTTCATCTGAGCTGGCGCAAATACATAAGGAACTGTCATTTTTTCTTCAATCATGGTCTTGTATACCGGTACACCGTCTCCTAAGAAGATCACACGCTCTGACTGCTGATTTAACTGTTCGATCAGTTCCCCCATATCCATAGGGCACTGCTCCATAACAGTCTCGATCCCATTTTCCATGTGATACAGTCCTGTATATACCTGACTTCTCTTTGCATCCATGATCGGGCATATAAGACCGGATGCACCCCACATATTATAAGCCATGGCATCTACTGTAGGCACATGGATCAAGGGCTTCTTTAAAGCCAGCCCAAGTCCCTTGGCAGTTGCTGCGCCAATACGCAGGCCGGTAAAAGATCCCGGGCCGCCTGCAGCCGCAATGGCGTCAATGGTCTCTAAATCCAGTCCCAGCATTTTTACGATCTCATCTAACATAGGAAGGAGTGTCTGGGAATGAGTCTTTTTAAAATCAACTGTATATTCTGCTGTGAGAATGTCATCTGTAATCAGTGCTACACTGGCTACTAAGGATGAACTTTCAATACCTAGAACTTTCATTACTTTTCCTCCACCCGTATCTTTCTATAGTCAAATCCTTTTTCCAGCTCTTTCTCAATGGTGATCTCTGTTACATGTTCCGGAAGGATCTCTTCAATCAGCTGGGACCATTCAATGAGAGAAACACCTTCTCCATAAAAGCAGTCTTCATAGCCAATCTCGTCCATTTCACTGATATCACCAATACGGTATACATCAAAATGGTAAAGCGGCAGTCTTCCTGTATCATACTGCTGCACAATGGTAAACGTGGGGCTGTTTACCGGCTCATCGATTCCCAATCCCTCTGCAAATCCCTGAGTAAATATAGTCTTTCCCACTCCCAGGTCACCATTTAAGCAGATTACCTGTCCGGGTCTTGCTTCTTGTCCCATTTTCTTTCCAAAAGCCCTTGTTTCCTCCGGGTCCCAAGTATCAATTACCATCCTTTACTCCCTTCATTGTAAGAGCTATCCTCTTCTTGTCCATATCTACGCTTAAAATCTTCACATCCACCACGTCACCTACACTCACTGCCTCTAATGGATGCTTAATATAACGGTCCGTCATCTGAGAAATGTGCACCAGGCCGTCCTGATGAACACCGATATCCACAAACGCACCAAAATCAATGACATTTCGCACGGTTCCTTTTAATACCATTCCCGACTTTAAATCTTTCATTTCCATAATGTCACTTCTCAAAACAGGACGTGGCATCTCATCTCGTGGGTCTCTGGCCGGTTTTTCCAGTTCAGCTGTAATATCACGAAGTGTGATCTCGCCTATACCCATTTCTGCTGCCATTTTCTTATAATCACCGATTTTTTTGCTTATATCCTTTAAACCGCCGTGGGATAACTGTTCTTCTGTATACCCCAGTTTTTCCAGCAATTTTCCAGCCGCCTCATAGCTTTCCGGATGTACGCTGGTGCCGTCTAATGGATTATCGCCGCCTGTAATCCTCATAAATCCGGCACACTGTTCAAATGCCTTCGGCCCCAGTTTGACTACTTTTAATAGCTGCTTGCGATTCTTAAACGCACCATTTTCTTCTCTGTATGCAACAATATTCTTTGCCAGCGTCTTGTTGATACCGGAAACATACTCCAAAAGGGAAGCAGATGCTGTATTTAAGTCAACGCCTACTTTATTTACACAATCCTCTACGACGCCTTCCAGGGCTTCTCCCAGATTTTTCTGGTTCATATCATGCTGGTACTGCCCTACACCAATTGATTTGGGATCAATCTTTACCAGTTCTGCTAACGGATCCTGAAGTCTTCTTGCAATGGAAACCGCGCTTCTCTGCCCTACATCAAACTTCGGGAATTCTTCTGTTGCCAGCTTACTTGCAGAATACACAGAAGCACCGGCTTCATTTACGATCACATACTGTACCTGCTCTTTTAATTCCTTTAACAGTTCTACAATGATCTGCTCGGACTCTCTGGAAGCAGTTCCGTTTCCTACAGAAATCAGGGAAATTCCATATTTGCGAATCAGATCTTTTAATATGTTCTTGGACTCTGCTACTTTATTCTGAGGAGCAGTCGGGAAAATGACCATGGTATCCAGAACTTTACCTGTACTGTCCACAACAGCCAGCTTACAGCCGGTACGGAATGCCGGATCCCAACCTAATACTACTTTTCCTGCGATTGGAGGCTGCATAAGAAGCTGCTCTAGGTTTTTTCCAAATACCCGGATTGCACCTTCCTGCGCCTTGTCTGTAAGCTCACTGCGGATCTCACGCTCTACAGAAGGAGCAATAAGGCGGCTGTAGCTGTCCTGAATCACTGTCTTTAATACAGGTGTGGTATACGGATTTCCCCTTGTGATCACCTGTTTTTCCAGATATTCCAAGATCTGCTCTGTTGGCGCTGCCACCTTCACAGTAAGGATTTTTTCATCTTCTCCTCTGTTTAATGCAAGAATGCGGTGTCCTGCTGCTTTTTTAACCGGCTCTTCATAATTGTAATATGTCTCATATACAGACTGTTTTTCCCCGTCCTTTGCAGCAGACTGAAGAAGCCCCTTATTCATAGTAATGTTGCGGATATAGGTGCGGTATTTGGGATCATCAGAAATACCTTCTGCAAGAATGTCCATAGCTCCGTTAATGGCATCCTGAACACTTTCCACGCTATTTTCAGCAGAAACATAAGCCTTTGCCGCTTTTTCCACCGGTTCTTTTAAATTTTGCAAAAGAATCTCATTTGCCAGCGGCTCTAAGCCCTTTTCACGAGCGATCATGGCCCTGGTACGGCGTTTTGGCTTGTATGGGCGGTATAAGTCTTCTACTGCTACTAAGGTTGTCGCTTCCCGAATCTGTTTTTCCAGCTCTGCCGTCATTTTTCCCTGTTCGGAAATAGCACCGATAACCTGTTCTTTTCTGTCTTCTAGGTTTCTTAAATATTTTAAACGTTCATCTAAATTTCTTAAAACTTCGTCATTTAATGAACCGGTTGCTTCTTTACGGTATCTGGCAATGAATGGAATGGTATTGCCCTCATCAATGAGCTTTACAGCTGCCTCTGCCTGATTGCGTCCAATATTCAATTCTTCTGCCAGTGCTTTTATAATATCCATTGATCGTCCTCACATATTTTTTATTGTTCTGAGGTTTTATTATAATTCATCCGTAGACCTTATGCAAGACTTGCACTGTATGGACACAAAGACTTTTACATGATATAATAAGTGCATAAAAAACAAGCAGCTGCGCAGCAGACATTTGTTTTTCACAAGCCATTAACGAAGGTTCCGCTTGCATCAGCAGGCTGTGAAGCGCATCAGTGCGTGGAACCCGAGTGACCCCACCGGCTAAAATCACGCCATACGAAAGGATCCTGCTTTAACTGATGAATAATACTTCCAAAAAAAACAAAAAAACACCCAGCTCAGCTGAGCAGCTGGCAGCCTGCTCCCTGATCAGCGGCATTGCAGGCATTATCTGCAGCTTATTTTATCTGCCATTTTCACTTGTAAGCGGAAAGAACACTCCTATGGGACTGATCTGCGGAGTGATCGGTATTGTACTTGCAATTATGGCAAAAAACACAGACATCCGCCCCGGGAAAAGATATCCCGGCAAGGCGCTGGCTGGCTTTATTTTCAGCATTATCGCAATTGCCATGACCATGTTCTTCTTTTACAGCCTGATCAATTATTATGATCTGCTGCGAGACCCTATAAAGGGACCACAGATCAATCAGCTGATTTACCAGATGCAGCAGCAGCTCCAAATGCAACTGCAGACACCTGCAAACTGATCTGTTGCAAAATAGCCAATATAATATCAAGGTCAAGCATTCAAAAATACGAGTAAAAAGCCATTCTCTCATTTCGATATTGTGAGAGAATGGCTTTATTGTTTTACCTGTTTATTTATTATGATGATACCAGAGTCTCAAGGTCTAAAATCCGACGCAGGCTTGCTTGCAGGAGGATACATCATTATATTGTCTATACTACAGCACTGCACGGATCATCTGCTTGATACCATAATCGGAACGTGACTGAGCTTTTGTATCAAAGGCGCCGGCAGCTGTCTTCAATTCGCCCTCAGTCATTTCTGCAGTAAGAACAGCAAATTCATCCATTCCGTAAAGTTCAAACACTTCTACTTTTCCGAAATACTCATTTACTTCCTGCTCCTTGTTTCTGTAAGAGCCTGCAACACGGATAAAATAGCGAAATTTAGTCTGATCCATAGGAAGGATCTCCTGTTTTTCATCAGTCCAGCCAAGGCGAACATTTCGATCTATATTCTGCACTGCTTCAATGATATCTGCAACGACAGCGCTGGCTGTTGGAAGCTTTCCCGCGCCGCTTCCGTAGAACATAGAGGTTCCAAGCATATTTCCTTTTACAACGATACCATTAAATACATCATTTACAGAATACAGCGGATTGTTTCTGCTGATCATAACCGGGGCCACATAAGCACTTACCTTGCCGTTGCCCATACGGCTGGTTCCAAACAGCTTAATAGATGTCCCCATTTTCTCTGCATACTTAAAGTCAATATCTGTGATCTTTGTAATACCTTCTGTATAAATATCTTCGTAATTAACCGTCTTTCCAGTTGCCATGGAAGTTAAGATAGCAATCTTGCGGCAGGTATCATGGCCTTCTACGTCAGCTTCCGGATTACGCTCTGCGTATCCCAGGTTCTGGGCTTCTTTTAAGGCATTTTCAAAGGTTTCTCCTTCTTTATCCATCTTAGTCAGAATATAGTTGGTGGTTCCGTTTAAAATACCCGTGATTTCTTCAATGCGCTCTCCCATGAGACAGCGGTATAATGGACGAATGATGGGGATTCCGCCGCCTACACTTGCCTCAAAGAAGAAGTTTACCTGTTTCTCTCTTGCAATCTGCAGTAATTCTGTTCCATAAGCAGCTACTAAAGCCTTATTAGAAGTAACTACATGTTTTCCTGCCAACAGGCAGGCTTTTACAAATGGGTATGCCGGATTTAATCCGCCCATAGTCTCTACCACTACCTGTACTTCCGGGTCTTCTTCAATGATCTTAAAATCATGGATGATCTTATCTGCTACCGGACTGTCCGGAAAATCTCTCAGATCCAGAACATATTTTAACTCAACTTCCTGTCCTGCGCTTTTTGCAACTTCTGCCTTATTCTTGTCCAGGATTTCTGCAACACCTGATCCAATGGTACCATATCCCATAACTGCTGTCTTGATCATAATTTCTCACTCCCTGTATGTTTATTCATATCATTTATTCTCTGGCCAGTATCTTCACATAGTGGATACCGTCTAACACTTCCAGTTCATCGATCATACTGGATACATTGCCTGTATCCTCTCTCACTTCCACACTTAGTGTTAAAGTAGCAACTCCATTGACCGGGATGCTCTGATGAATGGTAAGGATGTTGGCCCGGTACACTGCAACCACGTGAAGCAGATCACTTAAAAGCCCCTGTCTGTCATCCATCTGGACTACCAGTGTGATCGTTTTTCCCTTTGTATTATCATAGAAAGGAAAAATATCGTCCTTATATTTGTAAAAAGAACTTCGGCTGATCCCCACCCGGTCTGCTGCTTCCTGCACAGTGATGGCTCTTACTGTTTCCAGAAGCTTTTTAGCTTCTACTACCTTCAAAAGAACCTCCGGTACTGCCTTTTGTTTTACAACAAAATACTTACTCTTGTCCTCCATGAACCTTTTTTCTTCCTTCCGTCCATGTCCGCATTGCGAACACATCTGTATTCATGTGGAAGATATTAACACACTTTGAAAGGAATTGCAACCACTTTCTCTTGTTAATTTCTGGACAAAAAAGAATGTTTCTTGGCGCATTCTCCGCCTGCGTCAGGTCGCAAATGCAACATGTTTCTTTGCCGCCGCAGCGCGCACCTAGCGGAGCATTTTTTTATTCATAGGATGCAGTTTTCTATGAAATCAAAAACTGCTGTAAACGGTCTCCCATTTTACAGCAGCTTTCTTAAATTTATTATACCGTACACTCACAAATCCCGCGTTGACGCACTCCGCTGCCTGCACACGCAGGCAATTCGTTCGTTAATAGCTTACTGATCATCTGACGCGGCATTCTTGTTTGGACAGCCCAGGCTCATCCATCGAAGATATACGCTGATAAAGTTGTCAATAGCGCCGTCCAATACAGCGTCTACGTTTCCGCTTTCTTCTCCGGTACGATGATCTTTTACCATCGTATATGGCTGAAGTACATAAGAACGGATCTGGCTTCCCCAGCCGTTATCCTTTACATCACCGCGGATACCAGCTGCCTTTGCTGCCTGTTCTTCCTGACGGAGCATATACAGCTTTGCCTTTAACATCTGCATTGCCTTATCCTTGTTCTGGAACTGGGAACGCTCATTCTGGCAGGTAACCACGATACCTGTAGGATAATGGGTAATACGGATAGCAGAAGATGTCTTATTGATATGCTGTCCGCCGGCGCCACTGGAACGATAGGTATCAATACGGATATCATCCGGATTAATCTCAATGTCAATATCTTCTTTAATATCCGGCATCACATCACAGGACACGAAAGAAGTCTGCCTCTTGCCAGCTGCGTTGAACGGTGAAATACGCACCAGACGGTGTACACCGTGCTCAGAGCGAAGGTAGCCATAGGCATTTTCCCCACTGATCTGAATAGTAACCGATTTAATACCTGCTTCATCACCGTCCAGATAGTCAAGGACTTCTACCTTAAAGCCCTTTTTCTCTGCCCAGCGGCAGTACATGCGGTACAGCATGCTGCACCAGTCACAGGATTCTGTTCCACCTGCACCTGCATTCAGACGTAAAATGGCATCGTAGCCATCATATTCGCCGGAAAGCAGAAGCTTCATACGCATCTTTTCCAGTGTCTCGGAAAAATGATCTAACATTTCCTGAATCTCAGGGATCAGAGAAGCATCATTTTCCTCATACCCCATCTGGATCATGGTCTGGATGTCCTCATATTCCTGCTCCAGTTCACGAAACGTATCCACTTCATCTTTTAAGTGTTTTGCTTCCCTCACCAGTTTGGTAGATCGGTCCGGATCATTCCAGAAGTCCGGCTCTTCCATGGATTTATCTAATTCAGCGATTCGTCTGACCTTATTATCCAGGTCAAAGTGAATCCCTCACTTCCACTAATGGTTTGTCATACGTTGATAACGTATATTTAAAATTATCTAACTCAACCACAGCTTCACCCGCTTTCTTATTATAAATTTTTAAATAATAGGACATTATTTAATACGTCCGCAGCACTGTTTATATTTCTTTCCGGAACCGCATGGGCATGGATCGTTTGGATAGATCTTCTGCTCATCACGCTTCTTTGGAGCGATCGGAGTCGCATCCTTATTGGTGCCTGTCACTCTGGCAGCTGACTCTCTCTCTACCTTCTGTTCTACACGGATGTGGAACAGAATACGTACAGTCTCTTCCTGGATGGCAGCCATCATAGCCTCATACAGTTCATAACCCTGCATCTTGTACTCAACAACCGGATCTCTCTGGCCATATGCCTGTAAGCCGATTCCTTCACGGAGGGCATCCATATCATCCAGATGCGCCATCCACTTATTGTCAATAACCTTCAGAAGAACCACACGCTCGATCTCACGGATCTGCTCAGGCTCCGGGAATTCAGCTTCCTTTGTCTCATACAGCTTGATTGCAGCTTCCTTTAATGTGTGCTTTAATTCGTTCTTCTTCATAGACTTCTTCTGCTCTTCTGTGAGAACAACAGACTTTAATGGAATAATCGGAAGAAGCAGGTTGTTTAACTCTGTCAAATCCCATTTTTCTGCTGTATCTTCATCAGAAACAGACATATCGACTGCATTTTCTACGATGTCAGTGATCATCTTTAATACCAGATCACGCATATTATCCCCATCCAGAACCTTACGGCGCTCTGCATAGATAACTTCACGCTGCTCATTGTTTACTTCGTCGAACTTAAGCAGCTGCTCACGGATACCATAGTTGTTGCCCTCGATCTTCATCTGTGCCTTCTCAATCGCATTGGAAAGCATCTTGTGCTCGATCTGCTCACCTTCTGGTACACCCATTGCCTCAAACATGTGCATCAGACGCTCAGATCCAAACAGTCTTAACAAATCATCTTCCAGAGACAGATAGAATCTGGATTCACCAGGATCTCCCTGACGTCCGGAACGTCCACGTAACTGGTTGTCAATACGACGGGATTCATGACGCTCTGTACCAATAATCTTTAAACCGCCCAGATCTTTGGATTCCTGATCCAGCTTAATATCGGTACCACGGCCTGCCATGTTGGTAGCAATGGTAACGGAACCGTGGATACCAGCATCTGCAACGATCTCAGCCTCCAGCTCATGGAACTTGGCATTCAGAACTTTATGAGGAATACCCTTCTTGGTCAGCATCTTACTTAAAAGTTCGGAAGTTTCAATGGTAATGGTACCAACCAGAACCGGCTGCCCTTTTTCATGGGCTCTTACAACTTCGTCAACAACTGCATTGTATTTTTCTTTCTTTGTCTTATAAACAGCATCATCCAGGTCCTTACGGATAACGGGACGGTTTGTTGGAATTACGATAACATCCATTCCATAGATGTTTCTAAATTCCTTCTCCTCTGTAAGAGCAGTACCGGTCATACCTGCCTTCTTTGTAAACTTATTAAAGAAGTTCTGGAAGGTAACAGTAGCCAGTGTACGGCTTTCACGACGTACATTTACATGCTCTTTTGCTTCGATTGCCTGGTGCAGACCATCAGAATAACGACGGCCTGGCATAATACGTCCGGTAAATTCATCAACGATCAGGACTTCATCATCTTTTACTACATAGTCCTTATCCCTAAACATCAGATTGTTTGCACGAAGTGCAAGGATGATATTGTGCTGGATCTCCAGATTTTCCGGATCAGCCAGATTATCAATGTGGAAGTATTCCTCAACTTTCTTAACACCCTGTTCGGTCAGGTTTACTACTTTATCTTTCTCATCTACAATAAAGTCACCTGTTTCTTCGATCTCTTCGCCCATGATGGCGTCAATCTTGGAAAATTCCTTAGAAACGGTACCACGCTCTAACTGACGTGCTAAAACATCGCATACTTCATACAGCTTAGTGGATTTGCCGCTCTGTCCGGAAATAATAAGAGGTGTTCTTGCTTCATCAATAAGAACAGAGTCAACCTCATCGATGATACAGTAGTCCAGATCACGCAGAACCAGCTGTTCTTTGTAAATGGACATGTTATCACGCAGATAGTCGAAACCAAGTTCGTTGTTTGTTACATAAGTAATATCGCAGGCATATGCTTCTTTTCTCTGGGCACTGTTCATGTCATTTAATACAACACCTACAGTCAGACCCAGGAAACGATGTACCTGCCCCATCCACTCAGCATCTCGTTTTGCCAGGTAATCATTGACCGTAACAATCTGTACGCCTTTACCCTTTAACGCATTCAGATAAGCCGGACAGGTAGATACCAATGTTTTACCTTCACCTGTACGCATCTCTGCAATGCGTCCCTGATGGAGTACAATACCACCGATCAGCTGTACCGGGAAATGCTCCATGTTCAGTGTTCTTCTTGCCGCCTCGCGGACAGTAGCAAATGCCTCTGGCAAAATATCATCCAGAGTTGCTCCGTCAGCCAGCTTCGCTTTCAGAATACGAGTCTGATCGCGCAGCTCCTCATCTGACTTGGCAATCATTTCGGGGCGCAGGCTTTCGATTTTTGTGACGATCGGACGGATCATCTTTAATTCTCTTTCACTGTGAGTCCCGAACAGTTTCTCAATTACGTTCATGGTATGCTCTCCTAACTTCTTCCTTATATAAATATGAATTCTTTTCAACCTGCGTCTGACCTGCAAATGCAGACAATACGCTTATGATACAATCTAATACATTGTATCACTTGACGTAAATTAATTCAACGACTTCATAAAAAGTTTACATTTCCCACCTTTATTATGGTAAAGCAGACAATTTGCACAAAAAGTATGTTCGGTTTTGTGTGCATCCACATTGTCCACATTTATCCACAAACTTTTCCCCCAAAGTTATCCACATCGAACTTTGTCGTTTTTTCTGTATTTTCTAG
>CAVFER010000063.1:0-9596 GCA_963621525.1 bacterium
CAATGCGTTTAACAGCTTTTACCATGATACAAAGATCCTCTCTGAGGAAGATATGGCAGTAAAAGACAGCTATATCGGTCTGATTACACTGACCAGAAGAACACTGGAAATCTGCATCGGACTTCTGGGAATCGAGGCTCCGGAGAGGATGTAAAGAAGGGATAGATCAACGTCATGAAGATCGTCAAAATGGATACAAACAGTTTCTGGAAAGGCGAAGCTGGCGTAGTGGGTCTGGTGGAAGACCAGGCCCACACCTTTAAAACAAAGTTATATCTGAAAAATGGTCAGGTAAAGGATTATTCCTGCACCTGCGCAAAAGGGAATTCTTACAGGAGCATCTGCGCCCATGGGGAGGCCCTTTTTGCATATTATAAAGAATATCAGGCAGAAATGTCAAAACCTCTGGTACACAGTTCTTCCCAGGTTCATACCATGATTCGTGAATATACCAATCAGGAAGTGGCTCGCATTTTGGAGGAGGAAGAGGGAAGCCGGGTAAAGCTGGTACCGGTTATGATTTTAAATGGAAGGGATGTACATCTGGAATTCAAGGTGGGCCGTGAGAAAATGTATGCAGTGAGAGATCTGGGAGCATTTTCTGATGCTGTGACTATGGGAGCTTATGTGGAATATGGAAAAGAACTGGCATTTCACCACCAGGGAAGCTCTTTTTGCAGGGAAAGCAGAGGGATGCTGTCACTTGTTATGAGCCTTACAGAAGGACAGAAGTCCCAGAGAGAGATTTCCCTCAGTCGCATGAATCGAGATCGTTTTTTTGAAGTGTTAGAGCAGGAAGAACTGGAGGTGCAGCTTCCGGGAGGTATCCACTCTAATCTTGAAGTACAGAAAAAGGATCCGAAGCTGCTGATCCATATTAGCAAGTATGGAAGAGATGGTGTGGAAGCGGTATTAGAGGGAGTGCGCACAGAGGAAGGAAGTGTTACAGAACCGGTTCTTGCTTTTTTCAGGGGAGAACGCCGTATTTATATTGTAACAGGAACGAACATCTGCAGCTGTTCTCATCATTTCAGCCAGGCAGTTGGCACTTTTTTAGAGCAGATTACAAGAGAACGGGAATGCAGGATTCAGGTGGGAGTCAAGGATATTCCTCTTTTATATGAGCGTGTGCTTAAGACCTTAAAGCCCTACAGCCTTATGATCCAAGAAAATGTGGATCTGGAAGAGTATAAAATGGAACCTTTAAAGGCAGTGTTCCGCTTTGACGCAGATGAAAAGGGTACCTTATATATGGAACCTCTTTTGTCTTATGGGGAATATACCTTCCATCCGGTAGAAGATGAAAATCTGCCACCTGTTATCTGCCGTGATGTACCGGGAGAGTTTAAGATCAGTCAGGTGATCCGCAAATATTTTAAATGCAAGGATCCAAAGGATGGCCGTCTGGTGTTAAAAGAAGATGAAAAAGCCATTTATCATCTTCTGGATAAGGGAATGGAAGAATTCCGAGGTCTGGGAGATGTATATCTGTCTGAGTCCATGAAAAACTGGAAGATCGTGGAGACGCCTTCTGTATCTGCAGGTGTCAGCACTTATTCTGGCTGGCTGGAGCTGACGGTAGATATGGGTGAGTTCCCAAAAGAGGAGTTAGGACGTATCCTCACAGCCTACAGCCAGAAGAAGAAATATTATCGCTTAAAGAGCGGGCAGTTTTTAATGCTGGATCAGGGTGGCGTTTTTACCCTTACAAAGCTGGCAGAAGAGCTGGGGATCAGCAAAAAAGACTTACAGAGTGGCACCATCCGTCTGCCTGCATACAGAGCCTTATATCTGGATCACATTTTAAAAGAAGGTTCCGGCATTGCCTATTACAGAGATCAACTGTTTAAGGCCATGGTTCGTGCGGTAAAAACAGTAGAGGACAGCGATGAGCTGGTTCCGACCCGTTTTGAAGATATTTTAAGAGAATATCAGAAAACGGGATTTCGATGGATGAAGACACTGGATAAATGCGGCTTTGGCGGCATTTTAGCTGATGATATGGGTCTTGGAAAGACCATTCAGGTGATTGCTCTGTTTGAAGATGTCTACAGTAACGGGGAGAAGGAGCCAAGCCTGGTAGTCTGCCCGGCTTCCTTAGTTTACAACTGGGAGCAGGAGAGCCGGAAATTTGCCCCTGATCTGAAGGTACAGTCTGTAGTGGGAACTGGCCCTCAGAGAATGGAACTGCTGCAAAGCATCAAAGAAGGCCGTTCTGACTGTCAGATCCTGATCACTTCCTATGATCTGTTAAAGAGAGATATTGCAAACTATGAAGGCATTGATTTCCGTTTCCAGATCATTGATGAAGCACAGTATATAAAAAATGCCACCACCCAGAGTGCCCGCTCTGTAAAGGCAGTCCAGGTACGCTCTCGTTTTGCTCTTACAGGTACACCGATTGAAAACAGGCTGGGAGAGCTTTGGAGCATATTTGATTTCCTGATGCCTGGATTTTTGTTTGGAAACCAGTATTTCCGCAGGGAATATGAGGTCCCCATCACAAAAGATCATGATGAAAAGGCTTTAGAGCGGTTAAAAGGGCTGATCGGTCCATTTATCCTGCGAAGAGTGAAAAAAGACGTATTAAAAGAGCTTCCGGATAAGCTGGAAAAAGTGGTTTATTCTACATTAGAAGAAGAGCAGAAGAAACTGTATACAGCCAATGCCCTTTTATTAAAGGAAAAACTGGAATCGGATGAATTTAAGGGAGCAGAAAAGCTGCAGATCTTATCTGACCTGATGAGGCTTCGCCAGATCTGCTGTGATCCAAGGCTTTGCTATGAAAATTATAAAGCAGGTTCTGCAAAACTTAAGACCTGTCTGGATCTGATCCGAACGGGTGTGGAAGGAGAGCATAAGATATTATTATTCTCCCAGTTTACCGCCATGCTGGATCTCATTGAAGAGCAATTAAAGAAAGAGGGCATTGAATGTTATAAGCTGACAGGGGCAACACCCAAAGAAGAGCGGATTCAGATGGTATCCCGTTTTCATCAAAATGAGGTACCTGTATTTCTCATCAGCTTGAAAGCGGGAGGAACGGGCTTGAATCTGACAGCAGCAGATATTGTGATCCATTATGATCCGTGGTGGAATGTGGCAGCCCAGAATCAGGCCACAGACCGTACCCATAGAATTGGTCAGGAAAATCAGGTAATGGTGTACAAGCTGATCACCAGTGATACCATTGAGGAAAATATCTTAAAGCTTCAGGAAACAAAAAAGGATCTGGCAGACCAGATTGTGGCAAAGGGCGGTATTTCTTTTGGGGAACTTACAAAAGATGACATTTTAAATATGATAGAGGAGAGCAGGTCATGAAAACAATAGCCAAGTTTGGGGAGCTATCTATTCTTGACCCTTATCTTACAGACATGAACAATAGGAGAAATATAATCATCATAGGAGGCGGCGCTGCGGGTATGATTGCAGCCATCGCGGCAGCAAAGGAAGGCTGTACAGTAAACCTCTATGAGAAAAATGAAAAGCTTGGAAAAAAGATCTTTATTACAGGAAAAGGCCGCTGTAATGTGACCAACGCCGGTGATATGGATGAACTGTTAGGTGCAGTGATCACCAACAAAAAATTTATGTTCAGCAGTTTTTATGGTTTTACCAATGAAGATATGATGCAGTTTTTGGAAGGCGCAGGTCTGCGTTTAAAAACAGAGAGAGGAAAGCGCGTATTTCCGTTATCGGACCATTCTTCTGATGTGATCGCAGCCTTGGAACGCACATTAAAGAAAGAAAATGTAAAAGTACATCTTCGCAAAGAGGTAATAGGATTAAATCTGGTAACAGAAGACGATAAAACGACCTGCAAAGGCATTTTTCTGGAAGAAAATGGGAAAAGGGCAGCTGTTGACGCTGCCTGTGTTATTGTAGCCACCGGCGGCATGTCTTATCCTTCCACAGGTTCCACGGGAGATGGTTATCAGTGGGCTAAGGCAGCAGGACTTAAAGTGACGGCTCTTTCACCAGCTCTGGTACCATTTGAAACAGCAGAGCTTGAGACAGTAAAATCCCTTCAGGGTCTTTCGCTTAAAAATGTGGAAGCCACTGTATCTAATGGCAAAAAAGAACTTTACCGTGACTTTGGTGAAATGCTGTTTACCCATTTTGGAGTCAGTGGCCCTCTTATGTTAAGCGCCAGCTCTTTCTGCGCCAAGACCATTGTCAAGAACCCATTAAAGCTGTCTATTGACTTAAAACCGGCCCTTACAGAAGAACAGCTGGATGAGCGCATTTTAAGAGATTTTGCAGAGGCCAAGAATAAGCAGTTTAAAAACAGTTTGAACCATTTATATCCTGCAAAACTGGTTCCTGTGATCATAGAGCGCAGCGGCGTTGATCCGGATAAACAGGTAAATGAGATCACCAAAGAAGAACGCCGCCGTCTGGTGGAAACTACCAAAGCGCTGACGTTCACATTGACAGGACTTAGACCATTTAAAGAGGCTATCATTACCCAAGGGGGAGTAGATGTAAAGGGGATCAATCCTTCTACTATGGAAACCAAAAAGACAGAGAATCTGTACTTTGCAGGAGAAGTCCTGGATGTTGATGCGGTAACCGGCGGATTTAATCTGCAGATTGCCTGGTCTACCGGCTGGACAGCAGGAAAGGCGGCAGCAGAAAAACTGAAAGTGGAAGGAGAAGAATAATGAACCATTTTAATATTGCAGTAGACGGACCTGCAGGAGCAGGAAAAAGCACTATTGCTAAGCTGGTGGCAAAGGAACTGGGTTTTGTATACGTAGATACGGGGGCAATGTACCGCGCTATGGCTCTTTATTTCTTAAGAAAGAACGTAGATCCGAATGCAGCAGAAGAAATTAAGAAATCATGCTCGGAAGTAGATGTGACCATTCGCTATCAGGATGGCATGCAGCAGGTGCTTTTAAACGGGGAAGATGTATCCGGTCTGATCCGCACAGAAGAAGTGGGAAATATGGCGTCTGCCGTATCTGGTTATATGCCTGTAAGAGAAAAGCTGGTAGAGCTTCAGAAACAGCTGGCAGCAAAGGAAAATGTGATCATGGACGGAAGAGATATTGGTACCTGTGTTCTTCCGAATGCACCTGCAAAAATCTATCTTACAGCTTCTGTAGGGGTGAGAGCATTACGCCGCTATAAGGAATTATTAGAAAAAGGTATGGAAGCAAACTTAAAAGAGATTGAAAAGGACATTGAAAACAGAGACTACAGAGATATGCACAGAGAACATTCGCCGTTAAAATTGGCTGAGGATGCAGTGCTTTTAGATACTTCTTCCATGACACTGGCTCAGGTAGTAGAAGAGATTTTAAAGATTGTCCGTGAAAAAGGATATAAGGCAGACGGAGGATGCGCATAATGGAACGCCGGGTCATTGTTGCGAAAACGGCCGGTTTCTGCTTTGGAGTAGAACGTGCAGTAGCCCGCGTCTATGAGCAGATTGAGGCATTAAAAGAGGGGAACGTCAAGGGACCTATTTATACCTACGGTCCCATTATCCATAATGAAGAAGTAGTCCGTGATCTGGAAGAAAAGGGGGTACGGGTATTAGACTCCGAAGAGGATCTTAAAAATCTCCCAGAAGGTCAGGGAACTGTGATTATCCGTTCTCACGGAGTAAGCCGCCATATTTACGACATCTTAAATTCCCGTAAGGTAAATGTAGTAGATGCCACATGCCCCTTTGTAAAGAAGATCCACAGGATCGTAGATGAGCATTCCAGGGCCGCAGAGGCAGTTATCATCATCGGAAGTCCGACACATCCGGAGGTAGAAGGCATTCGCGGCTGGGGCAATGGTGACACTGTTGTAGTGGAAAATGAGGCTGATGCAAAAGAATATAACCTTCCAGAGGGTAAAAAGCTTTGTATCGTGTCTCAGACGACATTTAATTACAACAAATTTCAAGAATTAGTTGAAAAAATTTCCAAAAAGGGTTATGATAGTAGTGTTTTAAATACGATTTGCAATGCAACACAGGAAAGACAAGTGGAGGCGGCACGTATTGCAGCTTTGGTGGAGGCTATGATCGTCATTGGTGGCAGACATTCTTCCAACACCCAGAAGCTTTACGAGATCTGTCTCAAGGAATGTAAAAACACATTTTACATTCAGACACTCGGCGATTTAGATCCTGACAGTGTATCTTCTGTGCGCAGCGTAGGTATTACAGCTGGGGCATCCACCCCAAAAAAGATTATTGAGGAGGTTCATACCAGAATGGCAGAGCAGAGTTTTGCAGAGTTATTAAAGGAAGAGGAAGAATCCACCAAACCAATACGTACAGGAGAGATAGTTACCGGTCAGGTCATCGAAGTTAATAAAGATGAGATTATTCTGAGCATTGCGGGCAACAAGTCTGAGGGCGTTATCACCCGTGACGAGTACAGCAATGACAATAGTGTAGATTTAACTACCAAGGTACAGGTTGGTGAAGAAATGGAAGCTAAGGTTATCAAGCTGAACGACGGCGTTGGCATGGTATCCTTATCTTACAAGCGTATGGCTGCTGACAGAGGCAACAAGCGTCTGGAAGAAGCATTTGAAAATCAGGAAGTCCTGACTGCGAAAGTGGCTCAGGTATTGGACGGCGGTTTAAGCGTTGAAGTAGAAGGCTCCAGAGTATTTATCCCGGCAAGCCTTGTATCTGATACTTATGAGAAGGATCTTTCCAAGTACGCAGGTCAGGAGATCCAGTTTGTGATTACTGAGTTTAATCCTAAGAGAAGAAGAATCATTGGCGACAGAAAGCAGTTATTAGTTGCTGAAAAGGCTAAACTGAAAGAAGAACTGTTCTCCAAGATTCAGGTTGGTGATAAGGTAGAAGGAACTGTTAAGAACGTAACAGACTTCGGTGCATTCATCGATTTGGGCGGAGCTGACGGTCTGCTTCACATCTCTGAGATGAGCTGGGGCCGTGTTGAGAATCCTAAGAAGGTATTCAAATCTGGCGATAAAGTAACCGTTCTGATCAAAGATATTCAGGGCGAGAAGATTGCATTAAGCTTAAAGTTCCCAGAGGCTAATCCATGGGCAAATGCAGCTGAGAAGTATGCAGCAGGTAGCGTAGTAACCGGTCGTGTTGCTCGTATGACAGACTTTGGCGCTTTCGTAGAGTTAGAGCCGGGTGTTGACGCACTGCTTCATGTATCCCAGATTTCCAGAGAACACATCGAGAAGCCGGCTGATGTATTAAAGATTGGCCAGGAGATCGAAGCTAAGGTTGTAGATTTCAATGAAGATGATCACAAGATCAGCTTAAGCGTAAAGGCTCTTCAGGCAGCTCCTCAGAACGAAGATGTTGCTGACGTAGATATCAATTCTTACGCAAAGTAATAACGAAGTATAAATGTTGAAAGAGCAGTTCCTGATGGGATTGCTCTTTTTTCGCACTTTTCGGAGAAACAGCCGATAGCAGTTATCCGCAGTGTTTCCTGAATGATTTCTCGCAAAAAAGCCATACTGAAAATCCAGTATATTGATACCATAATGCAGGAAAAAACAGCAATGAGAACAGAATTAGGGTTTGATTCAAGAAGGTACAGGTAGCAGGATGAAATATGCAGTGATCTGTTTTACAGAACGAGGCACCTGGGTATGCAGGCGCCTTTTTCATAAGTTAAGAGAAGCCGGGGGTGAATGTGAGGCAGTGGTTCCTGAACGTTTCCTGAGAGAAGAATGGAAAAAAGAAGGACTGAAAGAACGGGAAGATGAGTCCCTTTCCCAGTGGACAGGCCGGATGTTTGTAGAAAAACGGGCAGTGATCTTTGTCGGTGCAGCGGGTATTGCAGTACGTGCCATTGCGCCCTGGGTAAAGGATAAAATGACGGATCCACCGGTGGTTTCAGTAGACGAAGGAGCACAATTTGTGATCCCTTTATTATCAGGACATGTAGGGGGAGCAAATGAGCTGGCAAGACGTATTGCAGACTGGCTGGATGCAATACCGGTGATCACCACGGCAACCGATGTAAATGGGAAGTTTGCGGTGGATCTGTTTGCAACCGCCTATCATATGATAATCACAGACCGGAAAGCAGCAAAAAACATAGCAGCGGCAGTATTAGAAGGAAAAAACATTGGCGTTTTCAGCGATCTGCCTTTAGAAACTTTGCCGGAAGGTTTTATATCAGAAGAACACTGTGCGAAAAACATCCAGATCACAGTAAAAACAGAAACTATGCCAGACAGCCTGCGTCTTGTTCCAAGGGCAGTTATTCTTGGCGTAGGCTGCCGCAGAGGAACAGATCCGGAATGCATGAAAGAAAAAGTCTTGGTTTTCCTAAATGAACATAAGATCGATCCCCTGGCAGTAAAAGCCATTGCCTCCGTAGATGTGAAGCGGGATGAGCCTGCAGTATTAGAATTAAGAACAGTCTTTGACAGTGAACAGTCCTGTGAACAGCGTTTCTATACACCAGAACAGCTAAGCCAGGTGCCGGGTGATTTTAAAGAGTCTGCTTTCGTGAAAAAACAGATCGGAGTGGGAAACGTCTGTGAACGGTCGGCCTGCGCTGCAGGGGGAACATTATTGGCAGGTAAGCAGGCAGGAGAGGGGATAACCATAGCTGCAGCTTTAGAATGGACAGACGAACTGGATTTTTCAAAAGGTTTTGGAACTGTAAAATTTAAGAAATAAAATAATGCCCCTGGCGGCAATTAAATGAGATGTCAGGGGCATTATTTTATCAGGAAGTTCTACAGAGTGTCTCCATGATCTGTCCAACTTTTCGGGTTGCTACTCCGTTTACGACCATTTCGCCATACTGGCGATCAAAGCTGCCGTAGGTGGAAACTATAATTCGACGCGTGACAACCAGCTTCAGAAACAAATCGCCAATTTGTTGAAAAATTAAGAGAAAAAGGTGTACAAATTCTTGAAAAATAATGATAAAATAGAAAAGAATATATATCTGGTTACAGGATCAACGCAAGACAGAAGGCTATAGAGTCTGCAGCAGTCAGCGTTCCTGTTTCTAAGACCCAAGGAGATCAGACAGACGGATGAGTGTAATTGAAACCATGATCGATATCCCGGCAGAACATGAGAGAAATGTCTGTGGGCAGTTCGATGCGTATTTAAAGAAAATAGAGCGGACCCTTCATGTGACTATGATCGCCAGAGACGGCGAGATCAAACTGATCGGCCCGGAAAAGACGATTGGCCAGGCAAAAAGCGTATTTAACAACCTGATCCAGCTTTCCATGCGTGGCAATACTATTACCGAGCAGAATGTGGACTATGCCTTATCTCTTTCTTTTACGGAAAATGATGATCAGATCTTAGAAATCGACAAGGACATTATCTGCCGTACTATAATGGGAAAGCCGGTAAAACCAAAGACTTTAGGACAGAAACATTATGTTGACTCGATCCGCAAGAAAATGATCGTATTTGGCATCGGTCCGGCTGGTACCGGCAAGACTTATCTTGCCATGGCTATGGCAATTCAGGCATTTAAAAACGGAGAAGTAGGACGGATCATCCTTACAAGACCTGCTATTGAGGCAGGAGAGAAGTTAGGTTTCCTTCCTGGTGACTTACAGAGTAAGATCGATCCTTATCTGCGGCCTTTATATGATGCTTTGTATCAGAT
>CAVFER010000063.1:9606-14033 GCA_963621525.1 bacterium
GAGAGGACGTACTCTGGATAACGCCTATATTATCCTGGATGAGGCGCAGAATACCACACCGGCCCAGATGAAGATGTTCTTAACGCGAATCGGTTTTGGCTCCAAAGTCATTATCACAGGAGACCAGACGCAAAAAGACCTTCCTTCCGGCGCAGCTTCCGGTCTGGATACAGCTTTGAAAGTCCTTAAAAATATTGATGATATTGGTTTTTGTTATCTGACCAGTTCTGACGTGGTCCGTCATCCTCTGGTACAGAAGATCGTTAAAGCATATGACGATTATGAGAAGAAAGCAGCATCAAAGACTGCTAGAAATGAACGGAGAGCACCAGCAGTGAAAACTACACGAAAGGGGAACCGGTGATGACAATATCCATTGAATATGAGGCAGAAAAAAAACTGAATCTTCCTTACGAAAAGATTATTAATGATATCGTTGAGGCGTCCCTTGATTTTGAAAAATGCCCCTACGAGGTAGAGGTAAATGTGATATTAACGGATAATGATGCCATTCAGGCCATCAACAAAGAATACCGCCAGATTGATGCGCCTACAGATGTATTGTCCTTCCCTCTGGTGGATTATGAAAAACCTTCGGACTTCGATCATGTGGAAGATGCAGTAGAAGATTATTTCAACCCGGAAACAGGAGAACTGATGTTGGGGGACATCGTAATCTCAGTAGACAAGGTGGAAGAACAGGCTGAAAAATATGGTCATTCACAGACGAGGGAATTGGCATTTTTAATAGCTCACAGTATGCTTCATTTATGCGGTTATGACCACATGATAGATGAAGAACGTCTGGTCATGGAAGAACGCCAGAAACAGATACTGGATACAAGGGGGTACACCAGATGAAAAAAAGGAGCAGCGGCAAAGCGGCGGTACGAAGGAGGCTGATATTAGGGATCCTATTGTGTGCGGCAGCACTGAATGTCGGGTGTGGAAAGAAAACAGAAGAAATTGCCCGAACACAGGTTCCTATGCCCCGGGAAACAACAAACCAGCAAGCCACTTCTGCTCCCGAGATCTTGATCCGGTCGGATGAGGAAAAAGAGGAAGAACTCCAAGAAACTTCCGATTATATCCTTTTTTCTGAAAGAAAAGAAAAAGACGGAATGATACGCAGCTTCCTTACCGGACAGATGGTACCGGCAGAACAGGGAAACCGCCGTCCTATTGCCATTATGATGAGTAACGACAAAGAGGCAAGACCTCAGTACGGCATCAACCGGGCCGGTGTAGTTTATGAGGCACCGGTAGAAGCAGAAATGAACCGTTATATGGCAGTGATTGAGGATTATGATGATCTGGACCGTATTGGTTCTGTGAGAAGCTGCCGTACTTATTATACTTATTTTGCAAGAGAGTTTGATGCTATTTATGCTCATTATGGACAGAGCACCTTTGCAAAGCCGTATCTTAATAATGTAGATAATATAAATGGTCTGGATGCCATTGGAGAGACCACGTATTACAGAAGCAAGGATAAACGTTCTCCGCACAATGCCTATACAAGCGGGGACCGTTTGAAAAAGGCCATTGAGATTTTAGACTACAGTACAGAATATGACGGGGCTTATGAAGGCCATTATCTTTTTGCAAGAGATGGGGTAGAAATCTCATTGGATGAAAAAACGGGTGTGATGGATGGAACCCATGCAAAACCAGGTTATATTATGAATAAACCGGAGTTTGTCTATGACAGCAATGACGGTTTATATCACAGATACCAGTATGGGGATGTGCATCAGGGAAGTGAAGGTCCGATTGCAGTGAAAAATGTGATCTTTCAGTACTGCCAGAGTGGTTTTTACGCCTCTACCCAGTATCTGAACATCAACGTACATACAGGTGAATATGGGTATTATCTCACGGATGGAAAAGCAATCCCTGTCAGCTGGGAGAAAGACGGTGAATTTGGTGTGACCCATTATTACGATCTGGATCATGACGAGATTGTATTAAATCAGGGAAAGACCTGGGTCTGCATTATCCCTACAAAGAACTTTGACAAGTCTGAAATTAATTAAAACATGGAGCACAGTAGAAGATAAATGAAAGCAGTACAGGAAAAAAAGAAAAATAAAGCAGCAAATTTTGTAATACAGGGAAGCATTCTGGCTATGGCAGGTATCTTGGTGCGCATCATCGGTATGCTTTACCGTATGCCCTTAAATGATATCATTGGAAAGCAAGGAAATGGATATTACACATCTGCGTATAATGTATACAACATTTTGCTGATTCTTTCCTCCTACAGTATGCCGGTGGCTATCTCAAAAATGATATCTGCAAGACTGGCAAAAGGAGAATACGAAAACTGCCGCCGTATTTTAAAGGCGGGACTTCTCTATGCAACGGTAACAGGCGGACTGGCAGCCATTGTGCTTTGGTTTGGTTCTGACTATTTTGCGGCACTGATAAAGACGCCTTATTCCAGCTATGCATTAAAGACACTGGCACCTACTATCTGGATTATGGCGTATCTGGGAGTCTTAAGAGGCTATTTCCAGGGAACAGGAACAATGATACCCACGGCTATTTCTCAGATCTTAGAGCAGATCATAAATGCGATTGTCAGTGTAGTTGCAGCAGGACTATTATTCCATGTGGGCGAAGAAATGAATGTGGCACAGGGGGCGAAAAATTACTCCTATGCCTTAGGTGCAGCAGGAGGAACTATTGGTACAGGTGCAGGTGCACTGACCGCCTTTATATTCTTTATCTTCCTTACAGTCAGAAGTGGCTGTTCTGTTTTAAAACAGCGTATTGCAGCAGAGAACTTATCTCCGGAAGCTGCCAAAATGGCTAATAGAAAGCGGACACGTTACAGAAAAATCCTTTACGTGCTGACAATCACGGTACTTCCTATTGTGATCAGCAGTGGTATCTATAATTGTTCCAATGTAGTAGACAACTTTATATTTGGGCAGGGAATGGATCAGTTAGGATATAGCGGAGAAGAGATCGCTGTATTCTGGGGAGCTTTAGGACAGTATCAGCTGCTGTTTAACATTCCGGTGGCAGTTTCTAATGCATTGTCCTCTTCCCTAATCCCCTCTCTTACAAGAGCAGTATCTGCCGGAGACAGAGAGCAGATCTTAAAGAGGATCGCAGCAGCTGTTAGATTTTCCATGCTGATCTCTATTCCGGCAGCAGTGGGAATTGCCGTTTTAGCTGACCCGGTGTGCAATCTATTATTTATCAGTGAAGATAATAGCCTTTTAATTAAACTGACTGTGGCAGGTTCACTGGCAGTTGTATTCTTCTCATTGTCTACTGTGACCAATGCCGTACTTCAGGGATTAAACCGCATGGAAGTGCCGGTACGCCACGCAGCAGTTTCTCTGGTGATCCATGTGGCAGTATTGTGGGTACTTCTTATTGTATTCCATATGGGTATTTACGGTGTTGTGTTTGCGAACATTGTATTTGCTTTTATCATGTGCATTTTAAATGCTCGTACCATTGCAAAACATGCAAGGTATCGCCAGGAGTATAAAAAGACCTTTGCGCTCCCTGCCATCAGTGCCTGCATTATGGGCGCTGTAGCCTGGGGCATATACAATGCGCTGGCCTTTATCCTTTCGGCAATGCTTCAAAAGGGACGTTTTGGAAGAGCTGTTGTAGTATTTCCGACAGTTGCAGTAGCAGCAGCTGTTTATGCTGTGCTTTTAGTAAGATTTAAGGCAATTGATGAAGAAGAACTGCGGGATATGCCTATGGGAACAAAATTAATCCGCATTTTGAAAAAAGTCAGATTGATGTAATAGTACCAGTGTATATTTAAAAGCGTCAAAGAATTTCCTGGTTTCTGAAACTGGTTTCTTTCTTGATTCATAGGAAAGTGAATCCTATGAATCAAAAAACGCTCCTCGAGGATGCACACTCGAATCTGCATCCTACGTGATCAGGCCAGCTATTTATGAAACAATGTACTAGAGTTGTGTGCAAGTTAAAACAGGAGTTTAAATAATATGAAGAAAAGAGTAGGAATTATCGGTGGAGGTGCTTCTGGGCTGGTGGCTGCCATTGGCGCAGCCAGGAATGGGGCGGAAGTGATAATTATAGAACATATGGACCGTGTGGGAAAAAAGATCCTTTCTACAGGCAACGGCAGATGTAATCTTACCAATTATAAAATGGAAGAAGACTGCTACCGATGCGGCAGGAAGGATTTTCCTATGCAGGTAATAAGAAAATTTGATGTCAATGAGACGCTGGGATTTTTTATGGGATTGGGGATCGTGCCAAAAGACCGGAACGGTTATGTTTATCCCAATTCCGACCAGGCTGCCTCCGTTTTAGATGTACTCAGGGAAGAGGTGGAGCGGTTAAAGATCAAAGTCCTTCTTTCCTGTCATATAGAAAAGATCGAGAAGAAGAGAAATGGCGGTTTTCATATACATACAGATCAGGGA
>CAVFER010000064.1:0-13580 GCA_963621525.1 bacterium
GGGAGGAATCTTTAAGCTTTAAGGAGAAAATGGGTCTGATGGCATAATGTATATCGATAAAAGGAAACAGAACAGACATGGAAGAGAAAAACAATAATACAGAAATAAAAAAGACAAAATTTCGTCTTTCAGAACGGTTAAAGCTGGTTGCTTCTTTTGTACCAGAAGGCAGCCGGATCGCGGATATAGGAACGGATCACGGATATGTGCCTATTTATCTGGCAGAAATGAGAAGAATAAAAAGTGCTCTGGCAATGGACGTGAGAAAAGGACCTTTGGCGAGAGCAGATGAACATATAGAAGAATACAGAAAGAATGCCGGTGATGCTGCCATTTTCATAGAAACTCGTTTAAGCAACGGACTGGAAAAACTTAAGGCTGGGGAAGCAGACGTCGTTATCATCGCAGGAATGGGCGGTGAGCTGGAAATCAGTATTCTGGAAGCTGGAAAGTATATATGGAACAGTATTCGCCACTGGATTTTTTCTCCCCAGTCCGATCTGGAAAAATTCCGCCGCTATCTGAAGGAAAATGGCTTTTATATTGAAGATGAAGCTATGATACTGGATGAGGGAAAATTTTATACAGTGATAAAAGCTGGTTTTGGAGAAGATGGAAAGGATGCTTGCAACTGTGAGACTATCCCGGAGTACCGTTTTGGAGCTGTTCTGATCAGACGGGGCGATGAAGTTTTAAAGCAGTACCTTTTAAAAGAAGAAAAAAGAGTAGAAGGGATCTTAAAAGGATTTGCAGGAAGACCGGAGAAAGAACTGACTGTAGGACAGGCGGCTGCCTGCAAAATGTTAAAAGAGGAACTTTCGTGTATAAGGGAGGCACAAGATGAAATGCAGTGAAATAATAGAGGTTTTGGGAAAACTGGCTCCTGAAAGTTGTGCCTGTGACTGGGATAATCCGGGATTGTTAGCGGGGCGCAGTGATAAAGAAGTAAAAAAGATCTATATTGCCTTAGATGCAACAGATCAGGTGGTGGAAGCAACTATTAAAGCAGGAGCAGATATGCTTTTAACCCATCATCCCCTCATTTTCAAGGCTATTAAAAAAGTAAATGACCAGAATTTTATTACAAGACGTCTTGTAAAAATGATTCAGGCCGATATTTCCTATTATGCCATGCACACCAATTTTGATGCAGCTCCCGGCTGCATGGCAGATCTGGCAGCTAAGCAGCTTTCTTTAAAGGATACAGAGCCCTTGGAAGTTATGGGAGATATGAAAATAAATGGAAATTCTGTAGCATATGGTATTGGAAAAACAGGAAATTTAGCCCAGAAACTGACTGTAAAAGCACTGGCAGAGAAAGTAAAACAGGCTTTTGATCTTCCATTTGTTCTGGTATATGGGGAAGAATTAATGGACATGGAAGTAGAGAAAGTGGCACTTTGTCCGGGCGCTGGCGGAAGCGTGATCGAAGAAGCTATTCACGCAGGGGCAAAAACACTTGTAACGGGGGATATCAGCCATCATCAGGGAATTGATGCTGCAGCAAGACAGATGGCAGTGATCGATGCAGGCCATTATGGAATGGAGCATATTTTTATCCAATATATGGCTGGATATCTGAAAGAAAATCTGACTGCAGGGGTGGAAATCATTACAGCACCTCCTGCATGGCCTACAGTTCTTTTATAAAAAGGAGGACGCCTATGATCCAGCTGAAAATAAATACACAGATAAAAGAATATCCGCAAGACATTATCTGGCAGAAGGTAGCAGAGGAGTACCAGAAAGAATATCCGGATGAGATATTATTAGTCCAGGTAAATGGAAAACTCCAGGAATTGCAGGAAAAAATAAGAGAGGGCGAAGTACATTTTATTACTGCAAGAGAAAAAACGGGAATTTCTGCTTATCAGAGAAGTGCCACTCTTATGATGTTGAAAGCTTTTTATGCAGTGGCGGGTCCTGAAAATGTAGAGAAAGTGATCGTAGATTTCTCCATCGGAAAAGGCTTTTTTGTAGAAGCGAGGGGAAATTTTACGTTGAACCAGGAGCTTCTTAATCAAGTAAAGACGAAAATGCAGGAATATGTAGATCGGGAGATTCCTATTTTAAAGAGCAGCATTTCTACAGATGACGCAGTAGAGCGTTTCCACAGACATAGAATGTATGACAAGGAGCGCCTGTTTCGGTATCGCCGAGTATCCAGAGTTAATGTTTACGGTATTGACGGATTTGAGGATTATTTTTATGGATACATGGTCCCCAATACGAAATACATCCGATATTTCGATTTGAAGCTGTATGAATATGGCTTTGTGCTTATGCTGCCGTCTATGACGGCACCTACGGTACTGCCGGAGTTTTCACCATTGCCAAAGCTGTTTCATACACTGGCCGATTCGTCCCAGTGGGGAAAACGTCTGGATCTGGAGACGGTAGGTGCGTTAAATGATAAGATCGCAGCGGGAGATATGTCCCATCTGATCCTGATCCAAGAGGCTCTTCAGGAGAAGCGTATTGCAGAGATCGCGGCTCAGATCGCAGAACGGAAAATAGCAAAACTGGTTATGATCGCAGGTCCCTCTTCTTCAGGAAAGACAACATTTTCCCATCGGCTTTCGGTGCAGTTAGAGGCTATTGGCTTAAAGCCTCATCCAATCGCAGTAGACAATTATTTTGTTAACAGGGTAGACAGTCCACGAGATGAAAATGGAAATTATAATTATGAAATCCTGGAATGTCTGGATGTAGAGCAGTTCAATCAAGATATGCAGGCTCTTTTAAGAGGAGAGCAGGTGGAACTGCCTTATTATAATTTCAAAAAAGGAGAACGGGAGTACAAAGGGGATGTCCTGCAGCTGGGAAAAGATGATATTCTGGTAATAGAAGGAATCCATTGTTTAAATGACCGTTTATCCTATTCCCTTCCAAGAGAGAGCAAATTTAAGATCTACATCAGCGCTCTGACCCAGTTAAATATTGATGAACACAACCGGATTCCAACTACAGACGGCCGTCTGCTGCGCCGCATGATCCGTGACGCAAGGACCAGAGGCGCTTCAGCACAGGATACCATTCAGATGTGGCCCTCTGTACGAAAAGGAGAAGAGGAAAACATTTTTCCGTATCAGGAAGAGGCAGATGCCATGTTTAACTCTGCTCTTATCTATGAACTGGCAGTGTTAAAACAGTATGCAGAGCCGCTGCTTTTTGGCATCCCCAAAGACTGCCCGGAGTATACAGAGGCAAATCGTCTGCTTAAATTCCTGGATTACTTTATTGGGGTCAGCAGCGAGGATATACCGAAAAACTCTATTTTAAGGGAATTTATCGGCGGAAGTTGTCTGGATGTGTAAAACCGCATGTTCGGGATGAATTTTGAAATGGCATGTTAAAAAAATTACCCATGGACAGAGAAAAAAAACTATGATAAAATGAATAAGTTGTGAGTAAGACAGATGGTCGCTGCTGCGACACCGAGAGGACGCAGGAGAGGAAAGTCCGGGCTTCACAGGGCAGGATGCCAGATAACGTCTGGCGGGGGCGACCCTAGGGACAGTGCAACAGAAATATACCGCCCGCTGCATTTGCAGCAGGTAAGGGTGGAATGGCAGTGTAAGAGACTACCGCCCGGCTGGTAACAGGCGGGGCACATGTAAACCCCATCTGAAGCAAGACCAAACAGAAAGCATATGGCGGCCCGTCAGCTTTCGGGTAGGTTGCTTGATGCTGCTGGCGACAGCAGTACTAGATAGATGACCATCCAACGACATAACCCGGCTTATCGTTTTACTCACAACCTTTGCAACGATGAAGTGCGTCTCCTTGATGTAGAAGGGGACGTTTTTTCACATAAAGGGAAACGTATGCAGTATACAGGGAGTAGTTTGACTGCTCTCAATGACAATGAGAGAACATGTTGCGCAAGAGGAGGTAATTTTATCATGACAGAAGGCGGAAAAAGAAGAGAAGGTATTCTTTCGCTCTTAGAGGAGACAGATACGCCGCTGTCTGGAACAGAGCTGGCAAGACATTTTAATGTGAGCCGCCAGGTGATCGTTCAGGATATTGCTCTTTTGCGGGCAGAGGACCAGAAGATCCTGTCTACTTACAGAGGATATGTACTTGAAAAGGATCTGGTAAAGAAGAAAAAATACATCCGTGTATTTTGCGTCTGCCATTCTACAGAAGATACAAAAGATGAGCTGCAGACCATTGTAGATTATGGCGGCCATGTTTTAGATGTGGCAGTGGATCATCCGCTGTACGGGCAGATCCGGGCAGATCTTATCATTAATAACCGTCTGGATGTGGCAGAGTTTGTAGACCGTATGAATCGTTTTCAGGCTCAGCCCCTAAAGGTTTTGACCGGAGATTATCATTATCATACAGTAATTGCGGAATCTGAGAAAAACCTGGATTTTATTGAGCAGGAGCTGCGTAAAAAGGGATATTTAAAAGAAGAATAAGGACAAGAAGCAAGATTGTAAACATTACAAAAGCGCCTAACCTCACGTTGTGAGGCGGGCGCTTTTAATGTCTGGTGTAGAATTATGAATAGACTCACGAACTCCGTGCTGACGCACTCTACTGTCTGCTTGCGCAGACAATTCGTTCGTTAATGACTTGCGAAAAGTCAGCAGACGCGCCACTGGCGCCTCCTCGACATGCTTTGCAACAAATGTCTGCTACGCAGCCGCTTGTTTTTCTCTGCGCTCATTACTTTACAACATCCAGATCAAATCCGAAGTACTGAACAGCGTTGTTGTAGCTGATGCCCTTAACAATGGACTCTAAGGACTTCATATCTGCCGGATATTCGCCGTTTTCTACCCAGCCGCCAACTAGTGCGCAGAGCACGCGGCGGAAGTACTCATGTCTGGTGTAGGATAAGAAGCTTCTGGAGTCAGTGAGCATACCGATGAAGTTGCCCAGACAGCCTAAGTTAGCTAAGGATACCATCTGATCAGTCATACCAACTTTGTGATCATTGAACCACCAAGCGGAGCCCTGCTGGATCTTTCCGGGGAATTTCTCCTGGAAGCAGCCAAGGATAGTACCGATGGAAGCGTTGTCGTTTGGATTTAAAGAATAAATGATGGTTTTTGGAATATCATTGGTTGCGCTTAATGCATTTAAGAAATCTGCCATCTGTGCGCTTGGAGCATAGTTGTTGATGCAGTCATAACCGGTATCTGGTCCTAACTGTTCAAACATATAAGCGTTGTTGTCACGCTTGCATCCGTAGTGAAGCTGCATGATCCAGTTTCTCTTGGTATATTCCTTTGAAACGAAGAGCATGAACTCGGTCTTGTACTTTAATTCTTCTTCTCTGGAGATAGCTTCGCCCTTTAAGCCCTTAGCAAGGATAGCGTCAACTTCTGCCTCAGAAGCAGGAACGTACATAACATACTCTAAAGCGTGGTCAGATACGCAGCACTTCATGGAAGTAAAGAAATCCATACGGTTCTTTAAAGCTTCCTTTAAGGATGCGAAATCTTTTACTTCAATACCGCTGACCTTAGATAACTGATCCATGTAAGCAGCGAAAGTTGGCTTTTCAACGTTCATAGCCTTGTCAGGACGCCATGCTGGCAGAACCTGTACATCAAAAGTAGTATCTTCAGCCAGTTTCTTGTGCCATTCCAGAGAATCAACAGGGTCATCTGTGGTGCAGATCAGAGTAACATTAGACTGTTTGATCAGGTTACGTACAGTCATGGAATCTTCCTGTAACTTAGCGTTGCACAGGTTCCATACTTCCTCGGCAGTATCGCCATTTAAGTAGCCTTCGTATCCGAAGTATCTTCTTAACTCTAAGTGGCTCCAGTGATACAGTGGGTTGCCGATCAGCTTAGGCATTGTTTCGGCCCATGCCTGAAATTTCTCTCTGTCTGTGCCATCACCGGTAATGTATTTTTCATCAACACCGTTGGAACGCATCTGACGCCATTTGTAATGGTCGCCGCCCAGCCATACCTGGGTAATGTTTTCAAACTTACGGTCTTCGCAGATCTCCTGTGGATTAATATGGCAATGATAGTCTAAGATCGGCATATTTTCTGCGTAATCATGATAGAGTGTCTTTGCCATGTCTGTGGATAATAAGAAGTCCTTGTCCAAAAACTGTTTCATAGTGATAGATCCTCCTTTAAAATTGGAATTTAAAAGTTTGTGGTTCTTCTTTTTATTAGAGCAGAGGCGATGGTTGTCCGGCTTGGGACATTAGCGCCGCTGAAAACTCCCATGAGAGTATTGACAGTAGTGGTGCAAAGTGCTTCCACCTTGCTGTCGATGGATGTGATCTCCGGATCCGTACAACGGGACAAAATAGAGTTGTTGTATCCGATGATACTTAAATCTTCCGGAATGGAAATGTCGGTCATATGGGCAAATTTTACAGCACCTACGGCCAGTGAGTCATCAGAAGCCAAAACTGCATCAAATGCCAGTCCTTGTTCCTTCAGTTTTAAAAGCATATCCCTCGAATTTTCAATGCTTTTGGAACACTGGTGGATCATGGAAGCATCCACAGAGATATTATTTTCCTTTAATGCTACTTTGTAGCCTTCCATTTTATTCATACCGCTGTAGGAAATGCTGGTATAAAGATAAAGAATACGGCTGTGTCCTGAATGAATCAGCTGTAATGTAGCATCATACATAGAAGCGTAGTCATCACAGACTGTACTGTAAACGTTTTTTCCTTCCAGATAACCGTTGACTAACATTACCGGAAGTCCGTCTGCAGCAGCTTCTGTAATATAATTATTATCCTTAGAACGCATTTCCACAAATTTGGAACCTGCCAGGATAATGGCATCTACACGTTTGGAACGCAGCAGGTTGAAATATTTCTGTTTTACATCCAAGTCGTAACCGGTACAGCAGAGGATGGAGTCGTAATCATGACTGCGCAGCTCCCGTTCCAGATAGTAGATTGCCTCAGCAAGATAGGGATCAGAAGAGTCAGAGCACATGATACCGATGGTCTGCATGGTATCAAGACCGAGTCCTCTGGCAAATACATTGGGTGTATAACCAAGTTTGTCCATAACGGCCAAAACCTTCTTGCGGGTGCGCTCACTTACATTGGGATTGCCGTTGAGTACGCGGGAAACGGTAGCAATGGAGACTCCGGCATGCTCAGAAACGTCATATATGTTCATTCAGTAGTCCACCTCGCATTCTGTAAGCGCTTACACGCTAAATATATTATACATACTACTAATAAAGATTGCAACAGTTTTCTATTGACTTCTGTGTAGAAAATAGGTAGAATGATTGTAAGTACTTACAATATTAAGATACCAGGGTCGAAAGGTCTAAAATCCGACGCAAGCTTGCTTGCAGGAGGATTTTTGAACCTGGGACTCGCCAAAAACATGAGTAAGAAGCCATTTTTTGAAAAAAATGAGCGGATTACGAATGCTTTTAGAATTGCGAGAGTGTAAAACACGTAGCAATTCGGTATCAGAGGGGTCAAAATACCTTTTAACCCCAACATTATATTAATTATCAAGCAAAGATAGGAGATTAAAGACCATGCAGGACATTGTCAAGATCAATCAGAATGATAACGTTGCCGTTGCTCTTCGTCCTTTAAATGAAGGAGAGACTCTGGATGTAGCAGGAGAAAAGGTGACTCTGGTTCAGGATATCCCACAGGGACATAAATTTGCGCTGCGTGCCATTGCTCAGGGGGAGGAAGTAGTAAAATACGGCTTCCGCATTGGTTATGCAAAAGAAGCCATTGAAAAAGGCGCATGGGTACATGTTCATAACGTAAAGACTGCTTTAGGAGATGTGCTTTCTTATGAATATCGGCCAGAAGGAAGCAGGGATGTAGAGCCATCTGAACATGTATATTTTGACGGCTACCGCAGAGCAGACGGAAAAGTTGGTATCCGCAATGAGATCTGGATCATTCCAACTGTTGGCTGTGTAAATTCCATTGCAAAGGCTCTTGAAACAGCTGCAAAGAAGTTTGTAGGAGGAAATGTAGAAGATATCATCGCATTCCAGCATCCATATGGATGTTCCCAGATGGGTGATGACCAGGAAAATACCAGAAAAGTTCTGGCTGACATGATCCATCATCCAAATGCGGCAGGCGTTCTGGTATTAGGACTTGGCTGCGAGAACAGCAATATTCCTGTATTAATGGACTACATCGGCGAGTATGATGAGCAGAGAGTTAAATTCTTACAGTGCCAGGATGTAGAAGATGAGATGGAGACCGCTATGGGCATCCTGGAAGAACTGGCGGCCTATGCAAATGCATTCTCCAGAGAGAAGATCGATGCAAGCGAGCTGATCATCGGTATGAAATGCGGTGGCTCTGACGGACTTTCCGGTATCACTGCAAACCCGGTGGTCGGTGCTTTCTCAGACTTGTTAGTAAGCAAGGGCGGAACTACTATCTTAACAGAAGTTCCGGAAATGTTTGGTGCAGAGACTCTGTTAATGAACCGCTGCGCAACACCAGAACTTTTTGACAAGACCGTGGATCTGATCAACAACTTTAAAAACTATTTTACTAGTCATAACCAGACTATTTACGAGAACCCATCCCCAGGTAACAAGAAGGGCGGTATCTCTACTCTGGAGGACAAGTCCTTAGGATGCACCCAGAAGTCCGGAAGTTCTTTAGTAAAGGGTGTATTAGAGTATGCAGAGCCAGTTAAGGTTAAGGGATTAAACCTTTTAAGCGCACCTGGAAATGACCTGGTAGCAGCTACTGCACTGGCAGTATCCGGCGCTCATATGGTACTGTTCACTACAGGCCGCGGAACTCCATTTGCATCCCCTGTTCCAACCGTAAAGATCTCCAGTAACTCCAAGCTTGCAGGACATAAGTCTAACTGGATCGATTTCAATGCGGGACAGATGGTAGAAGACAAGACAAAAGAAGCACTGGCACAGGATCTGTTAAACTACGTACTGGAAGTTGCTTCCGGACGCAAGGTTAAATCAGAAGAAGCAGGCTTCCATGATATGGCTATCTTCAAACAGGGCGTAACTCTGTAAGTTCTGTAAGGTTACTGTTTGTGCATTGTGATCATCAGCAACGCAGAGCTGTTCTTGCTGAGCAGGGAAAGTGAGATAAAAGGATAAGTGCGCATCTTGTAATTTGTTTCAGGATGCGCTATACTAAAAGAATCGTATATACGTATCGCAAACGCATATGCGACCATAGGCTATATGCTCAATAGAACCTGATGCAGGAGGAACATAAATGAAATTAAATCGGACAACGCTGCGCACAGTGGACATACTGAAAATGGTTTCTAAAAAACCGGACGGTATCACACTGGATGAAATCTGCGAGAAGTTAGAACTTCCAAAGACCAGCGCCTATGATATTATCACAACACTGGCATATACAGGTATGGTTCATGTGGCAAAGGGGCAGAAGCAGCGTTATACCATAGGACTTACTGCTTATCGTGTAGGAATTAATTATACAAATAATTTGGATTTTATTGGTACCATTGATCCCGTCTTAAAAGCTTTTGCAAAAGAAGTGGGAAAGACCGTTTTCTTTGGAGTGCGTTCTGACGATTCCATTGTTTACATCTGCAAATTTGAACCGGAAAATCCCATTATCACAACAGCGACCGTAGGAACAAAGAATCCGTTGTACTGTACTTCTCTTGGAAAAGCTATCATGGCGAATATGGAACAGGAAGAGAAAAATTCACTGGCGGAACGGATTAATTTCAGACCTCACACACAGCGGACCATACTTGATAAAGCACATTTTCTGGAAGAGTTAGATCGGGTAAAGGAAAATGGATATGCTTTTGATGCAAGAGAATTAGAAGAGCATATGGAATGTGTTGGATCCCCTGTTTTCGGGCCGGATGGAAATGTGATAGGAGCCATCAGTGTGTCCAGTCTCTATAAACCTGCAGAAGATTATGATGCGCTGGGGAAACTGGTTTCGGAGAAGGCAAAAATGCTTTCAAAGCTTTTGGGATTTTTGGGCAAATAAAACAAGATAAAAGATGATAATTTATCTGTTTTGCTGTTGACAAATCAATTGGTAACTATTAAAATTTAATCATAAATCGTAAATATGAAGTTGATTCGTATTTACGAACCTCATCGAAAGAAGGAGAAGAAAAATGAAAAAAGAACATGTTTTAGCAAGACTGAAAGAGGACTGCCTGGTTGCTGTAGTACGTGCAAAGAATTACGAGCAGGGCGAGAAGGTAGTAGATGCTATTATTGAAGGTGGCATCAACTTTATCGAGCTGACCATGACTATGGATGACGGAGATCCAGTAGGCTTTATCAAGAAGATGGCTGACAAGTATAAAGATAATGATAAGATCGTGATTGGTGCAGGTACCGTTCTGGATCCAGAGACTGCAAGAGCTTGTATTTTAGCAGGTGCTAACTACATCGTAAGCCCAGGCTTAAATGTAGAGACTATCAAGCTTTGCAACCGTTACAGAGTGCCAATGCTGCCAGGCGTTATGACTCCAAGCGAAGCTATTACCGCTATGGAAGCTGGATGCGACGTAATCAAGATCTTCCCGGGAAATATCGTGGGACCTGCAGCAATCAGCTCCTTCAAGGGACCTCTGCCACAGGGTGAGTTCATGCCATCCGGCGGTGTTGACGTAGACAACGTTGATAAGTGGATCCATGCTGGTGCATACGCAGTTGGTACCGGAAGCAGCCTTACAAAGGGCGCTAAGACCGGTGATTTTGCAGCTGTAACTGCAAAGGCTCAGGAATTCGTTAAAGCTGTAGCAGCAGCAAGAGCATAATTAATTATACTAGTTCAGCCATGCGATGGTTTGAATGAGAAAACAAGAAGATACGTCATGGCTGAACGGAAATTAATAAATTTTCACATATCTTAAGGAGAATATTAAAATGGCAAAGATTGTTACCATGGGCGAGATCATGTTAAGATTATCTACCCCAAATAATGAGAAATTTATCCAGGCAGATGAGTTTGATGTAAACTACGGCGGCGGCGAAGCTAACGTAGCTGTATCTTTAGCTAACTATGGTCATGATGTACAGTTCGTTACTGCAGTACCAGCTAACCCAATTGGTGACTGCGCAGTAGCAGCTTTAAGAAAATACAATGTAGGAACTAAGCACATCGCAAGAAGCGGTGAGAGACTGGGAATCTACTTCTTAGAGACCGGTTCTGCAATGAGAGCTTCCAACGTAGTTTACGATCGTGCACACAGCTCTATCTCTACAGCAACCGCAGATGAGTTCAACTTCGATGAGATCTTTGCTGATGCTGACTGGTTCCACTTCACCGGTATCACTCCAGCTGTCAGCGATGCGGCAATTGAACTGACTGAGGCAGCTTTAAAGGCAGCTAAGGCTCACGGTGTAACTGTTTCTGTTGACTTAAACTTCCGTAAGAAACTGTGGTCTTCCGAGAAGGCACAGAAGGTTATGACTAACCTGATGCAGTATGTTGATGTTTGCATCGGCAACGAAGAGGATGCAGAGAAGGTTCTTGGCTTCAAGCCGGGCAACACCGATGTTACTTCCGGAGAACTGGAATTAGCTGGATACGTTGATATCTTCAATCAGATGGCTGACAAGTTCGGATTCAAGTACATCATCAGCTCCTTACGTGAAAGCCACAGCGCTTCTGATAATGACTGGTCTGCTTGCATCATGGACGGACAGACTCGTGAATTCTATCACTCCAGAAAGTACCACATCGCTCCGATCGTTGACCGTGTAGGCGGTGGCGACTCCTTCGCAGGTGGTCTGATCTGTGGTCTGGCTGATGGAAAGGATATGAAGGCAGCTCTGGAATTCGCAGTAGCAGCTTCCGCATTAAAGCATACAATTCCTGGTGATTTCAACCTGGTAACTCGTGCAGATGTTGAAACTTTAGCAGGCGGAGACGGCTCAGGTCGTGTACAGAGATAATCACTCTGTTTAAGAGTTAAAAGTTAAAACCGAAAGGCCTGTTTGGAAATATCGTTCCTGGAATGTATTTCCAGACAGGCCTTTTCTTTAAAATTTACAATATTTTCCATTTGAGAGAACATAAAAAACATCAGGAGGATATGAATAATGGGTGAGACGAAAGGAAGAACTTTTGACCTGCTTACATTAGGACAGGTACTTTTAAGATTGTCACCGCCGGATAATGACCGTCTTTCCAGAGGTGACACCTTTGTAAAACAGGTAGGTGGCGCAGAATTGAACGTAGCAGTTGGTGCATCTCTTTTAGGACTGCATACAGGTGTAATCTCCAAACTTCCGTCACATGATATCGGCAGCTTTATGAAGGGCAAGATACGTTCATTTGGTGTCAGTGATGACTTTTTCATGTACGATAATTCTCCGTCAGCCCGTGTAGGCATTTATTACTATGAGAATGGTGCATATCCAAGAAAACCAAAGGTTATTTATGATCGTATGAATAGTTCTTTCTTTACTATGAATATCGATGAAATTCCGGCGGAAGTGTATACAGCATCAAAATGTTTCCATACTACAGGTATTACACTGGCCCTTAGCGAGAAGATCAGAGAAACCACGATTGAAATGATTAAACGTTTTAAGGAAGCAGGAACCTTGGTTTCTTTTGATGTAAACTTCCGTGGAAATCTGTGGTCAGGTGATGAAGCCAGAGAATGTATTAAACGTATTCTTCCTTATGTAGATGTTTTCTTCTGTTCCGAAGATACGGCGCGCCTGACCTTTTTAAAGACGGGTACTGCAAAAGAAATGATGAAGAGTTTTACCGAGGAATATCCGATTTCAATTGTAGCATCGACCCAGCGTATTGTACATAGTCCGAAACGCCATACATTTGGTTCGATGGTCTATGATGCTGCAAGAGATCGGTTCTACGAAGAGGAACCGTATCACGATATTGAAGTAGTGGATCGTATCGGCAGTGGTGATGCTTATATTTCCGGTGCACTTTATGGTCTCTTAAGCAGCGGTGGTGATTGTCAGAAGGCAGTTGCTTTCGGAAATGCCACAGCAGCAGTAAAGAATACAATTCCTGGTGATCTTCCGTCCTCTAACCTGGATGAGATTGAAACTATTATCAAGGCTCATAACCAGACTGGACCGCAGAGCGAGATGGCAAGGTAAGACAGGGACTCTTAAAAGGTTAAAAAAACAAGTTGTGTACAAAAGGTGGAGTTTTCCAGTAATTACAAGGGAAAACTCCTTTTTGGTATGAAATTTAAAACAATTTAAAGAAGTTACCTACTACCCAAAACCAGAAAAATATTGTATAATTAATCCGTTAGTAATAACAGGAGGAATACCCAAGTGGTTGAAGGGTCTGGCTTCGAACACCAGTAGGTCGGTAACACCGGCGCAAGGGTTCAAATCCCTTTTCCTCCGTATGAAAGAGAACAGCCGCAGGAAGTTGCGTTTGACGTGCTTATGCGGCTGTTTTTCTATTCTTATTTTGCAAACGATATACGACATCCTTAAGAAGTTCTTCATTGAGTTTTTCGGGGAATAATGTTATAGTGGAAAAAAGATATGTTCTCTCGGAATCTTTCTGTGTCTGATTTTGTGAGAAGATTTTTTGTCAGCTGTACCCAAATTTCTGAGGCGTACGCGGTGCGTACGTTGATGAAATTCGGGTGCGACTG
>CAVFER010000065.1:0-9035 GCA_963621525.1 bacterium
GTCCATAAGATTGCGCCGGATGTCGGAAAGAGCATAAAGGATTTCCGGGCGGCTGTCTGCCTCTAAGATCTTTAAAATGCCCTCTTTATCTGCGCCGTATTTCTTAAATAAGTCCAGAATTTCATAACTTATGTCATTCATCTGCGTTCCTCTTTTCCGCCTTTACCTGTGATTCCATATCGTAAACCCCGACGGTATTTTTATTGGAAATAACGGTAATATTGGTTACGTCATAAAGTCTGTGGTACACCACATGTTCTCCCTGCTCAAAACCGGTGCAGCTCATGCTTAACAGGTACTCGCCGCCCTGAAGATTCATCTTCTGGGTAAATTCTACGGTATATTCGTCTCCGTTCTTCACCGATTTGATATCTGCCCCCTCAAACATGGTATTGGTTCCCGTCAGCTCGGTTCCCTTTTTATCTTTGATGGTATAAGTAAAAATAGGTGCCTGGATATCTGCATGGAAGCGGATGCACTCTTTTATGGTAAATGTTTCACCCTTTAACAGCAGATTGGTTACATTACCTTTTGTATCTAAAAGACCCAGATCGTAAATCTCTGCCCGTCCATCGCCGTATTCGGTGCGGTCTGTGTTAATAGCCAGCTGGTCACGCATAAGGCCTGTATGGGATAAGTTCATGCCGCCGGAAAAATCGGACATCTCTGTGCCTTCTGCATCTCTGTCGCCAGTTTCCCCATTACTTTTTCCTTCTGTAAGTTCCGCTGGATTTCCATTTTCTGCTGCTTTTTCCGCTGCCAGCTCAGCACGCAGGTCATCCAACTTTCCAGCCAGTATCTTCTTATACATATCTACTACTTTTCCAGCCGGACCTTCTGCAATAAATTCGCCTTTGTGCAGCAGTACAACTTTATCACAATACTTGATGATACTTCCCATATCATGGGTAACCATCAGGATGGTAGTGCCTTTTTTACGAATCTCTTCCATTCTCCGGTAACATTTTGACTGGAAGAATACGTCACCTACAGAAAGCGCCTCATCGACGATCAGGATCTCCGGATCTACGTTGATGGCCAGCGCAAAGGCCAGACGCACGAACATACCGCTGGAATAGGTCTTTACCGGCTGATACACAAAATCCCCGATCTCAGCAAAATCCAGGATATCCTGCAGCTTTGCGTCCATCTCTTTTTTCGTATATCCCATCATGGTACCGTTCATGTATACATTTTCAATTCCCGTATAATCCATGTTAAAACCGGCTCCCAGTTCCAGAAGGGCGGAGATCTTGCCATCTACATTGACCTGGCCGGAAGTAGGTGTAAGCACACCGGTAATGATCTTTAAAATGGTTGACTTACCGGAACCGTTTGTTCCGATAATACCTACGGTCTCTCCCTTTTTTACCTGGAAAGACAGCCCCTTAAGGGCATAGAAATCACGATGATAATTTTTATGGGAAATACTGATTGATTCCTTCAGCCGGTCAATAGGCTTATCATACAGCCTGTAGACCTTCGTCACATCCCGTACGCTGATGGCATTTTCCTTTCCCTGTTCATTTATTGACATATGTTTCTCCATCTCTATCGCATAGTTTTCCACTTTAGGGTTTAGTATAGCATAAAATGATTCTGTTTCATACTATTTCTATGCAGATAGACACATTTTACATGAGAAAATACAATCACAGTGCAAAAATGGGAACCCCGCAAAATTATCTTTTTGCAGAATTCCCAAATTCCACTTTTCATCTGTTGATCAATTTTTTAGTTTTATGCAGCAGCGTTTCTTAAAAAAGGAAACACCATAGCACAAAATGTGATCAAAATCATCTTCATATTCTTTTGCATACATTTTTTCATTGATCTGATCTAATGCTTTTTGACAGTCTGCATCCATATTTTCCAGTGTTTTTGAATATTTAGCCTCAAAAACAGCTACACAGCCTTCCTCAGGATCATAGACAACCACATCACTGCGGCCTTCTCCATGTTCTTTATTGGACTCTACCACATAGCCCGCACCTGCAAAAATACCTGCAAGAAAAGCATGGTAAAAATCTTCCCTGTAATCATGGTAACTGATGGTTTTCCGCAAAAGCCGGTTCATTTCTTCCATCACCGCCCTGCTGTCGCCCTTCCACACTGCAGAAAACATTTTTTTCCTGTCCCATGCTTTTGCATTGTCATCAAACCATTGGATCACTGTTGTTTCAAATATTTCCCGTATTTCTGCATTGGGTATCATAAGTGCAGAAATCCCATCTGGAAGTTTCTCTTTCAATTCATTTTCCCGTACACTGGTAAGATAACCGGTAAGATAAAGGATGCTCCACAGATTGTCCTCTGAGGAATGAAGATAATCATACGTCAGATTCTCATCTATACGCTGTAAAATATACCCACCATTCAATAATGTTTCTAATTTTTTTGTAATATTACTGCCTGCAATATCGATAAAGGAACGGATAATTCCATTATCACTTGTGTTCATCCAATAACTTTTGGGCCTCGCATCTGAATCTCTCTGTATATCCCTGATATAATTCATTACATCCCATGGGCAATATACATCCATCCGCCCAAAATGATAACCATCATACCAGTTTTTTACACGTTCCAGGTGATCTATGCTCCCGGCATCCCTCAGGATCTGCTCTACATCTTTTTGAATAAATCCAAAATATTCATTCAATCTGGTATCTGTGATCGTATCAGAAACCAGATTATTGGTTCCAGTAAAAATGCTTTCCTTGGCAATTTTAAGACAGCCTGTAATAATCGCAAATTTTAAAAATGGATTGTCCTTCAACGCTGTACTCATCATTCCTTTGATCACAGACAGCATTTCTTTATAATACCTGTTACTGCTTGCTTTCGCCAATGGAACATCGTATTCATCCAGTAAAAGAATAACTGGCTTCCGATAATAAGACTCCATCATGCGCATTAATGTATTTAAAGAAAAACCGACCTGTGCTTCACTGGCCGTTCCTGCTTTCAATTCCAGAAATACTTTCTTATCATCCGGATCAATCGCATCACTCTGTAAAAGATATACATGCATCTTACAAAGATTAGAAAGCTGGACCACCAGACGATCATATGCGCTTTGAAAATCCAGACCATCTATATCCTTTAAAGAAAAAAATATAACTGGCCACTGATTCATCCATTGATCGCACAATTCTCTGTTTTCTGAAATTTCCAGATTCTCAAATAGTTTTTCACTGTTTTTCCGAATATTGAAAAAATTTTCCAGCATACTCATGCCAAGGGTTTTTCCAAACCGTCTTGGCCGTGTAATAAGCGTCACTTTAGCTGCCGATGAAGTCAACATTTCACGGATCAGACCCGATTTATCTACATAGTAATATCCATTGCTGCGAAGTTCTGCAAAATCCGAAACTCCTACTGGAATATTTAACTTTGCCATAGATCCAGCTCCTTTCCATTTTATATTTGCACGAATTTTTTCTATAACTAATAATACCATGAAGTATTGATTTTTACAAATATTCTGATCATAACTGTTTACAGAAAAATGGCTGTCCACCAATCAGCAGACAGCCATTTTCCAGCAATTTATAACTATGAATGATAGATTTTTACATAATCTTATGGATCCAGCCTTCTGGTGCTTCGATCTCGCAGTGCTGCATACCTGTTAAGGTATCATACAGACGTTTTGTCACTGGCCCCATGGTGTGTTCAGAGTCTCTGAATGTGATCTCTTTTCCATGATCGGTGATCTTGCCTACAGGAGAGATGACTGCTGCGGTTCCGCACAGTCCGCTTTCTACAAAATTTCCAATTTCTTCCAGCTTTACTGGGCGTTCTGTTACTTTAATTCCCAGCATACCTGCTACTGTGATCACAGAGCGACGGGTAATGGACGGTAAAATAGAGTCGGATTTCGGGATCACCAGTTCTCCTTCTTTTGTTACAAAGAAGAAATTGGCTCCGCCGGTCTCTTCTACAAAGGTTCTGGTAGCCGGATCAAGGAACATATTTTCATCATAGCCGTTTTTATGTGCCTCTACATAAGCGTGAAGGCTCATTGCATAATTCAAACCTGCTTTGATATGTCCGGTCCCATGAGGTGCTGCACGGTCATAATAGCTGACGCAGATGTGAAGAGAACGGACACCGCCCTTAAAGTATGGGCCTACTGGTGTACACAGGATACGGAACTGGTATCCTTCTGCCGGTTTTACTCCGATCACCGGGGTAGAAGCAAACATATATGGCCGGATGTAAAGGGATGCACCGCTTCCGTAAGGTGGCACCCAGGCTGCGTTTGCCTTTACTACCTGATCTAAGGCATCCAGGAAACGTTCTTTGGGAAATGGGGGCATTTCCATGCCTTTAGCAGAATTCATCATACGCTCTGCATTCTGATCTGGTCTGAAAGCAACAATACTTCCGTCCTTTGTTTCATATACTTTCAGACCTTCAAATACTTCCTGACAATACTGCAGGATACCTGCACACTCGCTGATCACCACATTGGCATCTGCAGTCAATCCTCCTTCATCCCAGGCGCCATTTTTATAATTTGCCACATAGCGCATATCCGTCTGATGATATGCAAATCCTATATTTTCCCAGTCCAGATTTTTCTTTTCCATAATTTTTACTCCTTTTGCAGATGCTATTGCAGTAATCTTTTTGTTTTTACTTTTTTACTTTTCTTTTAATTTCCTGGCTTCTCTGATGATGGTCTCAGCTGCCTGCTTTACAAAAACAGGATCTGTGGCCAGGTTCATGCGGATAAAGCCTTCATAGCCATTTCCAAACCATTCACCATAATCCACCGCCAGACGGCATTTTCCCTGAATAAAATCATGAGTTTCTTCTGGTTTTATCCAGACTCTTAAGTCGATCATTGGAAGATAGGTTCCTTCCATGGAGCATACCACAACTCCTGGAAGCTCTGTTTCCAGTGTTTCTTTCAGATATTTATAGTTATCGCCGATCACTTCCAGCACATTGGATAACCATTCATCACCCGTCTTATAACCAGCCATAGTGGCAACCATTCCCATAACACTTACTTCTGTACGGTTTAAGCCACTGGCAAATTTATCATAAATCTCGCGAAGCTTATCATTTATGATCACAATATGAGAATGGATCAGTGTTGCCAGGTTAAATGTCTTGGAAGATGAGTTAAGCACCAGCAGGATATCCTGATATTTTCCTCCTGCAACTGCTGCAGCCGGTACAAAATGATTTTCTCCAAATACAATATCCTGATGGATCTCATCAGCAACCACCAGCACATGGTGCTTTTTGCAGATAGCCAGTACATGATCCAGTTCTTCTTCTGTCCATACTCTTCCAGCCGGATTGTGTGGGGAGCACATCAGGAATAACTTCACATTCTGCTCTGTGATAACTTTTTCAATGGCATCATAATCCATGGAAAAATGACCATTTTCATACTTCAGATCTGCTGTTACAAGCTTTCGGTTATTGTTAGTTACTACGTTGTGGAATGGATAATACACAGGAGTCAGGATCAGGCATGCATCTCCAGGCTGTGTATAGGCATGGATCATCCATGCGATAGCTGTCACGCAGCCAGTGCAGAAGCGTACCCAGTCTTTCTTCACTGCAAAACCATGATGTCTTTCCATCCATTTTGAAAACAGCTCATAATACTCGTCAGGAACCACACCATATCCAAAAATCCCCTGTTTTGCACGTTCAACTAAAGCATCTGTGATCCCGTCACATGTCTTAAATTCCATATCTGCCACCCACATAGGCAGCAGACCATCTTCCCCAAATTTTTCCTTTAAACCGTCCCATTTACTACAATTTGTATTGTGGCGGTCTTCTATATAATTTTCTAAAAATTCCTGTTTATTCATATACTGCTTCCCCTGTTCTGCAGCAGTTGCTGCTTCAATTAATGCTCTGATACTTTTTTCAGTGCCTCATCCAGAGAAAATGTTTCTGTTCCATCTTCAAAGATCATAAATGGAATACCGATCCCGCCATTTCTTTTTATTGTTTCATATTTCTCATTGTGTTCTCTTGCACTTAAAAACATCTTCAACGCTGGAAAGCTGGAAGAAATATTCTGAAAATCAATGGTTGCTCCACAATCTTTCAATTTATTCAGCGCATATAACGTGTCCTGGCATAAGTGACTGCCTATTAAAGTAAGTTTCATAAATTTAGTCCCTTTCTTAAATTCAAACAAATATATCAGTTCTTTGCAGCAGCTTCTTTTTCTTCTTTTGTCATTAAAAGACCACACTGGATCGTAATACAGGTAAACAGGATCAATAAAACCGGATAAAAAGCATACTTGATAATATCAATATAAGAACAGCCACTGTATTGCTGTACTAAAAGGCAGCCACTGTCATGAGGCACTACCATTAAGATTGCGCATGAAAATATATCGATCAGAGATGCCATTCTCTTAGGTGCAATTTTATATTTTTCCCCCAATTCCTTTGCAATCGGTGCACTGATCAGACATGCAACAGGGTTATTTAATGTTGTTCCAGAAATAGCCATGGATAACAGGCTGATCACATACTGACAGCTTTTTCTGCTTTTCGTATACTTCATTGCTGTGTCTACCAGCCACTGAATACCGCCATAATATTTTATAAGTTCCATCATGCCTGATACCATCATTGCAAATACTGCAAGCCAGAACATATCTTCCATTCCGCTTCCTACTGCCTGTGCCCAATCAAAAAATCCAATACTGCCAACTGTCATACCGATCACACAGGCAAGTCCTGTTCCTATAGCAAGCGCAAGAACCACATCCAAGCCAACGATCGCAAGGATAATAACTATGAAATAAGGAACGATCGTTAAAATATTATAAGCTCCTGCTTCCGCTGTCCCTGATGTCAATCCACCTTTCAAGCTCATAACTCCATACAGAACCATAGACAATACCGCTGCCGGAATCGCAATTTTAGAGTTCATAACGAATTTATCTTTCATATCTGCGCCCACGCCTTTTGTAGCTATAATGGTCGTATCAGAGATCATAGAAAGATTATCGCCAAAATATGCTCCTGCAATGGCTGCAGCACCAGCCATGCCTACATTTAATCCAGCTCCCTGAGCCAATGCAATGGCAACCGGGATCATGGTGACCTGTGTTCCCATAGATGTTCCGATACAGGTGGAAATAGTACAGCAGATCAGGAAAATTCCAGGGATCAGAAACTGTGTAGGAATCAGATATATTCCAAGATTTACAATTGAATCTTTTCCTCCGATCGCTGCTGTAGCGTTTGCAAATCCACCTGCCAGCAAGACAATAATTCCCATCAGCATAACGCCAGATGCCCCTGCTCCTTTACAGTAGATATCTACCTTATCAGAAAATTTAGTTTTTGGTTCAAAATAGAGAAATGCAGTTAAAATCCCTATCATCAATGCTACATATCGTGGCATCATCCAAAATGGTGAATCCACTCCTTTTATAGAAAAGTATGTTCCGCAGCCTAAATATAAGCCTAAAAAAACAAGAATCGGGATCAATGCTTTCCCGCCATAATTTTTAGCTGTATTTCTTTCTTCCATAAGTAGTGTCTCCTTTTATAAATGTAGCCGGCGACCCCCTTCACCGGTTGCTGCCTCTTTGTCATTTGAACAAAATCTTATTTCTCTCCCAGATACTTTTCTGTATGCTTTGTATTCACTGCCTCACAGATTCTTCTTAAGCCTTCTGCCAGAGTTGCCTTCGGGCAAGCCAGGTTCAGACGGATAAAGCCATCAGAGTTCTGAACAAACATGTTTCCGCCTTCCAGAAGGACACCAGCTTTATAAGCGAAGAACAGTGGCAGGTGCTCATCTGGCTCAAAGTAGGCATTTAAGTCTACCCATGCAAGATAGGTTGCCTGAGACACACGGTATTTTGCTTTTGGAAGATGTTCTTTTAAGTATTCTCCGGTAAAGCGGAAGTTCTCATCCAGATATGCCCTTAATTCTTCCAGCCATGGCTCGCCCTTTTCATAAGCTGCCTGGGCTGCTGCAATACTTAACGGGTTGTCAAAGTTGTAATGACGGCCTAACCAGATCTCTCTTAATCCCTCATCACGGATGATCACGTTGGAGATCATCATACCAGCCAGGTTGAAGGTCTTGCTTGGTGCCATACAGGTAACCAGGCGCTTATACTCCGGCATTACTTTTCCAAGAGGAATATGCTTTTCGCTGCAGCGGATCAGGTCGCAGTGGATCTCATCGGAAATAACCCACATATTGTTCTTTTCAATGATCGCCGCCATTTTCTTTAATTCCTCTTCTGTCCACATACGGCCGCTTGGGTTGTGAGGATTGCAGAGGATGAATAATGTAGTCTTCTCATCTGCTGCCTTCTTTTCCAGGTCCTCAAAATCAATGGTATAATAGCCGTCTTCGTCATGAAGATCAGAGCAAACATAACCTCTCTTGCTGAAATCTGCTGCATACTTGAAATATGCATAAGAAGGAGTTAAGAATAATACCTTTTCATCTGGTTTGCAGATGTATTCCACCATCTCATATAACGCTGGAATGATACCGTTTGACATGACCAGTTCTTTTCTGTCAAAGGTCCATCCATATCTTCTCTGGCACCATGCAGAAAATGCGTCATAGTAGCTCTTTTCAAATACTCTGGTATAGCCGAAGATGCGCTTGTCCAAACGCTCTCTCATTCCGTCAATAACAACATCTGGTGTTGCAAATTCCATATCTGCTACCCACATACGGATAAATTCTTCATCCTTGTATGGAAATTTCATGGTCTCATCTGCGTGGAAAATATAATCACGGAAACCGTCTGTGTTCATGGCATTTGTATGCCGTCTTTCAATGATCTCATCAAAATTGTACATATCATTTTACCCCGTTTCATTTAGCAGGACTGCGCAGGTCCCGCCGTTTTTTACATCTCTGGATGCATCTCATGACTGGATTGTACTAAAATAAGTACCCGAAATCAAAGTGATGAAAGTTTCGTCACAGTGGAATTTTATAAGTCTTGTTTCCTGTAAGTGGAATTTTATTTTTATATAAAAGAGGTTTTGAAAAGTGAA
>CAVFER010000065.1:9104-13507 GCA_963621525.1 bacterium
AATCTACTGTTTCCAAATATGAAAACGGCGAAATACCCGTAGATATTGAAACCCTTTATGAGATCGCCTCTGCTTTACAGATCCACGTAGAGCAGCTTCTTTATTGTCCGCCACGTCGCACAGATCTGCCTGGCAATGGCAGCAATCCCGCCTTTTTTGCAGGTTGTTCCCAGTTTTATTCTTATGTATATGACGGAAGAAATAAGAAACTGATCCGCTGCGTCTTTGACGTGCTTTCAGAAACAGATACATCCGGTTATAAGATCATGATGTATATGAATTTTAAAGATTTTGAGAATTACAAGCTGTGTGAAAATACATATTGGGGCTATATTGAGCATTTTGACGCACTGACCAATATCCAGCTGACCAACCAGGACAGCCCGGTAGAAAAAGCCAGCGCACAGATCCTTGCTTCTTATCTGGATGCAGATACAAAATGGGGACTGTTCAATGGTTTTTCCAGCCGTCCTATGATGCCCATTGCTACAAAAATGCTGTTTTCAAAAACAAAACTCCCGGAAGACGAGGCTCTGATGCAGAGTTTAAAGGTCTCCCGGGAAGATATACGTTTGTTAAAACTTTATAATATGTTTACGGTGCTGTAAAACACCGGTTGCTGCACGTTACAGCAGTTTCTCATACATTTCCGGCCGCCTGTCCCTGAAAAGTCCCCAGGAGAGGCGGTCTTCCATCAGCTGGTCCAGGTCAAAGGTGGCTGCGATAAAGCCTTCTTCCTGCCGTCCCATGGATACCTGGATCTCGCCGCAGCCGTCTGTGATGAAGGATGATCCATAGAATACCAGGGAAGATCTCTGGCCTGCATTTTCTGCGCATGGCTCTACTCTTTCTTCTCCTACACGGTTGGCTGCAACTACTGGCACCAGGTTGGCTGCGCTGTGTCCCTGCATACATCTTCTCCAGTGAGGCATGCTGTCGGTGGAAAGAATGGGTTCGCTGCCAATGGCGGTTGGATACAGAAGGATCTCTGCTCCTTCTACTGCCATAGCTCTGGCTGCCTCTGGGAACCACTGATCCCAGCAGATTCCAACGCCCACTTTTCCATAGGCTGTGTCAAATACCTTAAAACCGGTATCTCCCGGTGTGAAATAAAATTTTTCCTGATAGAAATGATCATCCGGGATATGGGTCTTTCTGTAAACGCCCAGAATAGAACCGTCTGCATCGATCATGGCTGCGGAATTAAACAGCCGGTTTACATCTCTTTCATAAAAGCTTACCGGGATCACTACTCCAAGACCGGCGCAGACTCTCTGGAAATAGCGTACTGCCGGGTTTTCCATTACAGGTGTAGCAAACTGATAATAATCATATCTGCGCTCCTGACAGAAATACTGACGTTCAAACAGCTCTGGAAGAAGGATCACCTGCGCTCCCTCTGCCGCTGCCTGACGTACCAGAACCTCTGCTTTTTCTATGTTTTCTGCTACATTTCTGCTGCAGCGCATCTGGACTGCGGCACATCTTACGTTTCTCACTTTTGCGTTCTCCTTCTTTCACTGGATCTGGTATTCCTTAATCCATTCAATCCGTTGTTTTTACAACCTTTTATGACTTTTCATCCATTTTATTTTCATTGGCAACTTTTTCGATTGCTGTTGATTAGTGAATTTTACTTTTCACAGCCAAAAGGGATCTGCTGAGTAATACAATGGATATTTCCGCCTCCAATGATGATGGCCTGTGCATCGATGGGACAGATCTTACGCTTATGAAACAGTTTTCCTAAAATATCGCAGGCCAGCTTATCATGTTTATCCTGAAATTGGGGTACTAAAACTGCCTCATTCGCAATATAGAAATTCACATAGCTGGCTGCCAGCCGTTCGCCTGCTTCTCTGGTATCTTCTCCCGCTTCAAAAGCAAGACCTTTTAAATCTTCTTCCCGGATGCATACCGGCTTTTCAGGAATTGGCAGCTTATGAATCACAAATTTTCTGCCCTTTGCATCTGTCTCATTTTCCAAAATCCGGTAATCTTCCATGGAAAGGGCATACTGGGGATCTTCTTTATCATCGGTCCAGGCTAAAACTACTTCTCCCGGCTTTACAAAGGCACACACATTGTCCACATGCTCATTGGTCTCGTCCTGCCATATGCCGTTTTTCAGCCAGATTACCTTTTTGGCACCCAGATATTCGCAAAGTTTCTTTTCAATCTCTTCTTTTGTAAGACGTGGGTTTCTTCCGTGGCTTAAAAGACATGCTTCTGTTACTAACAGCGTCCCTTCTCCGTCACTGTGAACGGAACCGCCTTCCAGGACAAAATCTCCTGCGTCATATACAGGATAGCCAAGAGCATCGCAGATTGCCTCTGCCGCAGCATCGTCTTTTTCCCAGCTTGCATAAAGGCCGTCTACTTCTCCGCCCCAGGCATTAAAGCGCCAGTTTATGCCACGAACTTCCTTCCGGACGTTTTTTACAAAGGTAGGTCCTACATCTCTGGCCCAGGCATCGTCTGTTTCTATGGGAAGAATGCGGATGTTTTCTGACTTTCCAGAAAACCCCTCTTTCGCAGACTCGATAGAAGAAGGGCCAGCAAGCATAAAAACTTCTTCTCCTTCTGCTATGGTTTCTGCAATCTGTGAAAAAGCTTTCCTTGCATCTCTTGCCCCATAGGCCCAGGAGCCGGGGCGCTCCGGCCAGATCATAATGGTGCCTTTGTGTGGTTCAAACTCAGCCGGCATATGAAATCCGTCTGCTGCAGGCAGTGTTTCTAGTCGTTGTGCCTGCACCGTTTTATTTATCTTATCCATTTCATCGGTCATATCCGTCTTTTCTATCATCACCATTATGCCAGTCTCCCCTTAAAATCTTCATATCCAAAGGTGCGGATCATCTCGCAGTCCCCATCTTCTTTCATCACAGCGATCCCAGGAAGAGGAATCCCGTTAAATGTATTATTTTTCACCATGGAATAAATCGCCATATCCTGAAAATACAGCTTATCTCCCACCTGGATCTTATGATCAAAGGAATAATCCCCGATCACATCCCCTGCCAGACAGGTGCAGGAAGAAAGGCGGTAGGTAAACGCCTTTTCTCCTGAAACCCCGCTGTCCTTTAATGGCGGTCTGTATGGCATTTCCAGCACATCCGGCATATGGCAGGCAGCAGAAGCGTCAAGGATCAGCACAGACAGTCCATTTTCCACAATATCCATTACCTCTGTCACCAGATAACCGGCATTTAAGGCAATGGCTTCTCCCGGCTCCAGATACACTTCCACTCCATAGGCATTCTTTATATGGCGGACACATTGTATCAGCAGATCTCTGTCATAATCATCCCTTGTAATGTGATGACCACCGCCCATATTCAGCCATTTTATCTTAGAAAGCCATGGGCCGAACTTTTCTTCCACTGCTTCCAGTGTTTTTGCCAGATCATCTGCATTCTGCTCGCAGAGCGTGTGAAAATGAAGACCGTCCAAAGCTTCAAAAAGCTGTGGTTCTGCCGCGATCTCCCGTTCAAATACCTCTTTTGTAACACCAAGTCTTGAACCAGGAGCGCAGGGATCATAAATAGCATGATCCCCCTGGGTGGAACACTCCGGGTTGATACGCAGTCCCAGGCTTTTTCCTGAAACTGCGTCCTTGTGACGGCGAAGCTGGGCAAAGGAATTAAAGATAATGTGGTCGCAGATCTCTCCCAGTTCTCTTATATCTGCATCCTTGTAAGCCGGGGCAAACACATGGTTTTCCTTTCCCATTTCTTCTTTTCCAAGTCTTGCCTCATACAGACCGCTGGCTGTGGTGCCATCTAAATACTGCCCGATCAGGGGGTATTCATAAAAACAGGAAAAGGCTTTCTGCGCCAGAAGGATCTTGCAGCCTGCTTTTTCCCGAACATCCCGCAAGATCTCCAGATTCTCTTTCAGTTTCTTCTCATCGATCACATAACAGGGAGTCGGAAGCTGATCCATTCTCATTTTCAACTTCTCCCTATTCTACGATCTGAGGATCTTCGCACACCTGCCATGGAAGTCCCCATTTATTTAAGGCATCCATAAATGGATCCGGATCAAATTCTTCTACATTAAATACGCCGTCCTTCTTCCATGCGCCGGTAACTACCATCATAGCGCCGATCATAGCCGGAACACCTGTGGTATAGGAAATTGCCTGGGAGCCAACCTCTTTGTAGCATTCCTGGTGGTCGCATACATTGTAAATGTAAATGGTCTTCTCTTTTCCGTCTTTTACGCCGTTAAAAATACAGCCGATATTGGTCTTTCCTACGGTTCTTGGACCTAAGGAAGCAGGATCAGGAAGCAGTGCCTTTAAAAACTGGATCGGTACGATCTCCTGTCCCTGGAACTGGATCGGGGACGTAGAAAGCATTCCTATATTTTCCAGGCATTTCATATGGGTTAAATAGCTC
>CAVFER010000066.1:0-7062 GCA_963621525.1 bacterium
ACTTAGAGAACTTACAGCGTGGTGGCGTCAATCCCACGAAAAAAATGATTGACCCAAAATATTTACTGATGTTGCAAAAAACAACAAGGAGTACATTGTATTAAAAAATAACCAGCCTACCGCAGTAGTATTATCTATAAAAGAGTATAAAGAAACACAGAAAAAACTTGCCAAATTAGAAAGTTTATTAGAAGCTATTGAAAATGCTCATTTGCTAAAAATGGCAATGAGCAGGGAGAATAGTAATTCTATGGATTTTGAAAAATTTGTAGCTGAACAGGGTTATTCTATGGATGAATTAGAAGAAATGGCGGAAAGCGTAGAAATAGAATAATGGAGTGGAAAATAAGAAAAAACCTCAGAAACGACGCAAATACGTCATTTCTGAGGTTTCTCCCTGCCAAGGGTGTAATGCCGGCAGCGGGACTTGAACCCGCACGCGGTTACCCGCAACAGATTTTGAGTCTGCATCGTCTGCCATTCCGACACGCCGGCTTTCCTTCACAACAGTAGCTATTCTACCATATGGCTCTTTTTTTTGCAAGCGTTTTTTTAAAACTGCGCATTGAAAAAGCATCTTGTTTAGTGTATGATGGATGATATCTGAATTTATGTTTTGATTTGTGCAGTGGTTCTGCTGCAAGAGGAGGTGACTGTCGTGACCTGCAGGGAGGCAGAACGTCTGGTTATGCCCTATATTAATGGAAGCATAACCGATGAAGAATTAAAGGCATTTGTAGAGCATATTGATCATTGCCCGGATTGCAGAGAGGAGCTTGAGATCTACTTTACAGTAGATGTAGGTATCCGTCAGCTGGATGAAGAAACAGGCACTTACAATATTAAAGGGGCTTTAGAAACTACACTGGAAGTTTCCAGACAGCGGATCCATACGTTAACGCTTTTGCAAAATGCCATTTACGCAGTAAATACCCTTTGTTTCTGGTCTGTGTTTACGATACTTATCATGCAGATACGTATCTGGAGCCAGATGGGATTCTGACAATAAACAAAGAAAAGGACTTATGTGATTATGAGCAATAAACTGGTACTCATCGACGGACACAGCATTTTAAACCGGGCTTTTTATGGTGTTCCGGATCTGACAAATGCAGAAGGACTTCATACGAATGCAGTCTACGGCTTTTTAAATATCATGTTTAAGATACTGGAAGAGGAACAGGCAGATCATCTGGCTGTTGCTTTTGACTTATCAGCGCCTACTTTCCGCCACAAAATGTATGATGCTTATAAAGGCACCAGAAAGCCTATGCCGGAAGAACTTCGGGAACAGGTTCCCTTAATGAAGGAAGCGCTCCAGACTATGAATATCCCCATCCTGACTCTGGAAGGATATGAGGCTGACGATATTTTAGGAACTGTTGCAAAACGCTGTCAGGCAGAAGGCATCGAAGTTTCCATCGTTTCCGGAGACAGAGATCTTTTACAGCTGGCAGATGAGCATATTAAAATCCGTATCCCAAAGACCAGCCGTGGAACTACCAACATTTATGATTATTACCCGGAGGATGTAAAGCGGGAATATCAGGTTACGCCAATAGAATTTATTGATGTAAAAGCCCTCATGGGAGATACTTCTGATAATATTCCCGGTGTTCCTTCTATTGGTGAGAAGACAGCGACCAGTTTGATCGTAACCTACGGTTCTATTGAAAATGCTTATGACCATGTAGCGCAGATCAAGCCGCCAAGGGCCCAGAAAGCTCTGACGGAGCATTATGACATGGCCAAGATGAGCAAGGAGCTGGCGACTATCTGTATTGCCTGTCCTATTCCGTTTTCGTATAAAGAAGCCGTGATCGGTGATCTGTACACACCGGAAGCTTTTAAATTTATGAAACGGATGGGATTTAAGTCGATTTTAAACCGCTTTGATGCAGCTTCTATGAGCAGTAATGAAGGAGAAAAGGAAAATATACAGAAGCATTTTAAGGTAATTACGAATAAAAAAGAGGCAGAGAAAGTCTTTAAGGCCGCTGCAAAAGCATCTGTTACAGGTCTGCAGCTGATCACAGGAAGCAAATCTGCTGTTTTAGAAGAAGCAGAGCAGCTGACCTTTTCTTTTGATGCAGACGGAACGGTAAAGTCGGGCAAAAAGGCTAAACCCGCGTATCATTCGGCAGCAGCACTTGCCATCTGTACCGGTCCGGAAGAAATCTTCTGTATTACGACCACAGAAGGACAGATCACAGGGGAATGGCTTACAGACGAGGTTAAGAAGCTTTGTGATGATAATACCAGCCATTCTATCTGGGTATTAGACCTTAAATCCATGCTTCCATTATTGGACCTGACGGATCAGGCTCCTGTATACGATGCCGGAGTAGCAGGTTATCTTTTAAATCCGTTAAAAGACACTTATGGATATGATGACCTGGCAAGAGATTACCTTTCTATGACCATTCCATCACAAAGCGAACTGATCGGCAAAGAAAATCTGGGCGATCTGCTGGAAGCAGGGGATGAAAAGGCGGCTGTCTGCGCCTGCTATATGGGCTATATTGCATGGAAAGCAGCTGAACCTTTAAAGAACCGCTTAGAGCAGGAAGAGATGTATAAGCTGTACAGAGAGATCGAGATGCCTCTGATCTACAGCTTATGGCATATGGAACAGGAAGGTATCCTGGTAAAACGGGATAAATTAAAAGAATACGGTGATACCTTAAAGGTAGGTATTAAAAAGTTAGAGACGGAAATTTATGCAGAGACGGGAAAGAAATTTAACATCAATTCCCCAAAACAGTTAGGTGAGATCCTTTTTGGTGAAATGCAGCTTCCCGGGGGCAAGAAAACAAAGACCGGCTATTCTACCGCAGCAGAGGTTTTAGAGAAACTGGCTCCGGAGCATCCGGTGGTACAGAAGATCTTGGATTACCGCCAGCTGACCAAGTTAAACTCCACGTATGCAGAAGGCCTTGCAGCTTATATCAGCGAAGACGGCCGTATCCATGGAAAATTCAACCAGACCATTACCGCAACAGGCCGTATCAGCAGCACAGAACCAAATCTGCAGAATATTCCGGTGCGTATGGAGCTTGGACGGCAGATACGAAAAGTATTTGTTCCAAAAGAAGGCTATGTATTTACCGATGCCGACTATTCCCAGATCGAGCTGCGTATTTTGGCTCATATGTCAGGAGATGAGCGTCTGATCGAAGCTTACAGGGAATCCAGAGATATCCATGCAACCACAGCTTCTCAGGTATTCCATGTGCCGTTGGAAGAAGTAACACCTCTTCAGAGAAGAAATGCAAAGGCCGTCAATTTCGGCATCGTATATGGCATCAGCGCATTTGGCCTTAGCGAAGACTTAAGTATTTCCAGAAAAGAAGCCAAAGAATATATTGATCGCTACTTTGAGACTTATCCAAAGGTAAAGGAATTTCTGGATAGTCTGGTAAAACAGGGCAAAGAACAGGGCTATGTAACTACCTTATATGGCAGACGCAGACCGATCCCGGAATTTAAGTCTTCTAATTTTATGCAGCGTCAGTTTGGAGAACGTGTGGCAATGAACTCACCGATCCAGGGAACGGCAGCTGACATTATGAAGATTGCTATGATCGCTGTGGACAGAGAACTGCGAAAGGGAGGCCTTTCTTCCCACATCGTACTGCAGATTCACGATGAACTGCTGATTGAAACGGCAGAAAATGAAGTAGACGAAGTAAAAGAGATCCTTACAGATAAAATGAAGCATGCCGCAAACTTACAGGTCTCTCTGGAAGTAGATGCCAAAACAGGTGCATCCTGGTTTGATGCAAAGTAGGCATAACCGTCATAAAACAGGCTGCCGTGTATAAGCGGCATTCTGCTCAGGAAGTGAATGAACATGAAACAAAAGGACAGATACCTGGTGATCGGATTGACCGGAGGCGTAGGCGCCGGAAAAAGCACCGTCTTATCATTTTTACAGGAAAAATATGGTTTTTACATCATACAGGCCGATCTGGCGGCCAGAAAGTTAATGGAGCCGGGAAAAGAAGCCTATAAGGCAGTCTGTGCCTTTTTAGGTCCTGTGATCTTACAGGAAAATGGTGAGATCGACCGGAAAGTCATGGCAGATATTATTTTTAATGATCCGTTCAAACGGCAAGAAATCGATCGTCTGACCCATCCTTTCGTCTGGGAAGCAGTCCGCAGGGAAGAAATGGAACATAGACATCAGCCGGTGGTAATCGAAGCAGCGATTCCTTCAAAAGATTTTCGTGACATCTGCGATGAAATGTGGTATCTTTATACATCAAGAGAGGTGCGTATCCGACGCCTGAAAGAAAGTCGTGGCTATTCTTTGGAAAAAGCAGAAAGCATTATGGCAAATCAGGCAACGGAAGAAGCGTTTGAAAGCTTCTCTGATGCCCGGATCGACAACAACGGCTCTGAAGAAGAGACCAGAAAACAGATAGAAGCCCTTTTAGAAAAGGACAAAGATAAGGACAACGAAACAGCATGAGAATGGTAAGCATAGCAAGCGGCAGCAGCGGCAATTGTATTTATATAGGCTCTGACAATACCCATCTTTTAGTAGATGCAGGCATCAGCAATAAAAGGATTCAGAAAGGTTTAAATGATATCGGTCTTACCGGTTCTGATGTAACAGGTATTTTGGTGACCCATGAACATTCCGATCACATTAAGGGGTTAGGAGTCCTTTCCAGAAAGTATCATCTTCCTATTTACGGGACCAAAGAGACTTTAGATGAGATCGCAGCCTGCAAGAGCTTAGGCGCTTTTGATACCAGCCTTTTATCCCCCATTGAGCCGGATGTGGATTTTCAGGTGGGAGATCTGACGGTAAAGCCCTTTAAGATCGACCATGACGCCGTTAATCCTGTTGCTTACCGCGTAGAAAATGGCTCCAAAGCAGTTGCAGTTGCCACAGATATGGGCCATTTTGACCAGTATGTTATTGACCATCTTCAGAAACTGGATGCCCTTTTATTAGAATCCAACCATGACGTGCGTATGCTGGAGACAGGACCGTATCCTTATTATTTAAAACGCCGTATCCTTGGGGACCACGGCCATTTATCCAATGAAAATGCAGGAAGATTGTTAAACAATATCCTTCATGATAACCTGAAAAAGATCTTCTTAGGCCATTTAAGCAAAGAAAATAATTATGCAGAACTGGCTTATGAGACAGTCCGCCTGGAAATTGACGAAGGAGACTGCCCGTATGGAGCATCGGATTTCTCCATATCTGTTGCATCCAGAGATAAAATGAGTGAAGTGATCTACTTATAACGAACCACCTGCTAACGCAGGCGGTGGAGTGCGAAAGCGCATGTTTGTGAGTATATAATGAGCGCGAAAGCGCGGGGGCATAAATATACCATATAAGTTTAAGAAGAGGAGACTGAAAAATGAGTAAGGCAATCATCACAGTAGTAGGAAAAGACACTGTAGGCATTATCGCAAAGGTATGTACTTATCTGGCAGAGAACCATGTAAATATCCTGGACATCTCCCAGACCATCGTACAGGGCTATTTTAACATGATGATGATCGTGGATGTGACAGGCATCGAAAAGACCTTCGGAGAGGTTGCAGATGATCTGGAAAAAGTGGGAGAAGAGATTGGTGTCACTGTAAAGATCCAGAGAGAAGAGATCTTTACAAAGATGCACAGAATCTAACTTTCATCTATGATGATGTCACCGTCAGGTGATATGTCCGTTTACTAACATCTGAAAGGAAAAACAGGTCATGATTAATATTTATGAAGTAAATGAAACCAACAATATGATCGAACATGAGAAGCTGGATGTGCGTACTATTACCATGGGTATCAGCCTTCTTGACTGTGCAGACAGCGATCTGGATGCTGTAAATGAAAAGATCTACAAAAAGATCACCACTCTTGCAAAAGATCTGGTTTCTACCGGAAAAGATATTGAGAGAGATTTTGGTATCCCCATCGTAAATAAGAGAATTTCCGTTACTCCCATTGCATTAGTAGGCGGTTCTGCCTGCAAAAAGCCGGAAGATTTTGTTACCATTGCAAAGACTCTGGACCGAGCTGCAAAAGAAGTTGACGTCAACTTTATCGGCGGTTATTCTGCTCTTGTAAGCAAGGGAATGACCACTGCAGATAAGAATCTGATCCTTTCTATCCCGGAAGCTTTGGCAACCACAGACCGCGTGTGCAGCTCTATTAACGTAGGTTCCACAAAAACCGGCCTGAATATGGATGCAGTTGAGCTTATGGGCCGCATTGTAACAGAAACTGCCCAGGCAACCAAAGACAATGATTCCTTAGGCTGCGCCAAGTTAGTGGTATTCTGCAATGCACCAGATGATAACCCATTTATGGCAGGTGCTTTCCACGGTGTAACAGAGGCAGACGCTATCATCAATGTAGGTGTCAGCGGCCCTGGAGTTGTAAAAGTAGCTCTGGAAAAAGTAAGAGGCGAAAACTTTGAGGTCCTCTGTGAGACCATTAAAAAGACTGCTTTCAAGATCACCCGTGTAGGACAGTTAGTAGCTCAGGAAGCTTCCAGACGTCTGGGTATCCCATTTGGCATCATTGACCTTTCTTTGGCTCCTACACCAGCTGTAGGCGACAGTGTGGCTGAGATCCTGGAAGAGATCGGTCTGGAACGTGTAGGTGCACCAGGAACCACTGCAGCACTTGCCATGTTAAATGACCAGGTGAAAAAGGGCGGTGTTATGGCATCTTCCTATGTAGGCGGTTTAAGCGGTGCATTTATCCCGGTCAGCGAAGATCAGGGAATGATCGATGCTGTAAGCCTTGGAGCTCTTACTATTGAGAAACTGGAGGCAATGACCTGTGTATGCTCTGTAGGTCTTGATATGATCGCGATCCCAGGAGATACACCTTCCACCACCATTGCAGGCATCATTGCAGATGAGGCAGCGATCGGTATGGTAAACCAGAAGACCACGGCAGTCCGTCTGATCCCTGTTATCGGTAAAAAAGTGGGAGATACCGCTGAATTTGGCGGCCTTTTAGGCTATGCGCCGATCATTCCGGTAAATACCTTCTCCTGTGAGAAATTCGTTACCCGAGGGGGACGT
>CAVFER010000066.1:7072-13022 GCA_963621525.1 bacterium
ATCCACAGCTTTAAGAACTAATTTTTAAGAAGCGGCAGGAAGGAATGAGAAGGGAAGAGGGCAAAATGAAAAAAGGGATTATTTTTGATGTAGACGGAACATTATGGGATTCTGCACTCCAGGTAGCGCAGTCCTGGCAGATGGCAGCCGAGAAACTGTTAAATGGACCAAGACCGATCACTTCGGATATGATCAGCCGGAATATGGGAAAAAATATGAAAGACTTTGGCGATGCTCTGTTCCCGGATCTTCCTGAAGAGAAACGCATGGAAGTAATGGAAGCCTGCATGGAATATGAAAACCGGTATCTTTTAGATCATCCGGGCACTCTTTATCCAAATGTGCGGGAAGTTCTTTCAAAGCTCAGTCAAAAATATGAGCTGTTCATCGTCAGCAACTGCCAGAGCGGCTATATTGAGGTGCTGATGGAAGCCTGTGATCTGAAACTGTATATTACAGATATTGAGTGTTATGGAAATACAAACCTGTCCAAGGCTGAAAATATTTCCCTGGTGATAAAGCGAAATCATTTAGATCAAAGCTTTTATCTGGGTGATACAGCTATGGACGAAAAAGCGGCAAAAGGAGCAGGTATCCCCTTTGTCCATGCAGCTTATGGATTTGGAACCGCAGAAGATCCTGTGGCAGTGATCCATGACTTTTCTGAACTTGTACCGGTTACAGAAACATTGTTTAAGGAAGATTAAAGGGGAAAAGGAAGATTTATGACAGAGATCAATGAACAGGCCAGACTGCGCCAGGCTCTTGCATTTTGCCTGGATAAAGATCTGGAACGTATTCTTTTAAGCAATCCTGTGGATACAGCTGCATTTTCAAGATCAAAGATCCGTCCCCTTCTTTTAAAAGACGATGTGATCTTTCAGGCAGAAGAACAGCGGGGGAAGCAGGCTTTTCACAAAAATATGAGTAAGGATGAGGCTGTTCTCTATGTGGAAAACTGTCTGGCTCAGGATTTTCGCCAAGGAGAGATCACTTCTGCCAAAGGAAAAGCCACTGTCCTTGTAAGTAAAAAGGGAAAAATGACGGTTAAATTCAAGCAGCAGGCTCGGATCATTACCCAAAAGACCTTAGAGCATAACCGTAAAAAGCAGTATCTGCTTGCACAAGGAACACCGGTCCCGTTTTTAGTGGATCTGGGAGTTATGACAAAAGAGGGACAGATCGTTCACAGTCGTTATGATAAGTACCGTCAGATCAACCGTTTTTTAGAGTTTATTGAGGATATTCTCCCTCAGTTAGACAAAAATAAAGAAAATGTCATCATTGATTTTGGCTGCGGAAAGTCCTATCTTACGTTCGCCATGTATTATTACCTGAAGGAATTAAAGGGATATCCGGTGCGTATCATCGGACTGGACTTAAAAGAAGAAGTGATCCGCCACTGCGGGGAGCTGGCTGTACGCTATGGTTATGATAAACTTAGCTTCACCTGCGGTGATATTGCCTCTTATGAGGGAGTGGACCATGTAGACATGGTGGTGACTCTTCATGCCTGTGATCTGGCGACGGATTATGCACTGGAAAAGGCGGTCGGCTGGGGTGCAAAGGTTATTTTATCGGTTCCCTGCTGTCAGCATGAGTTAAATAAGCAGATCAAAAATCCTGTATTGCAGCCGGTTCTGGAATATGGCCTGATCAAAGAACGAATGGCAGCTCTTTACACAGATGCCATCCGTGCCCGGATTTTAGAGTACAGAGGCTACAATACCCAGATCCTGGAATTTATTGATATGGAGCATACTCCAAAGAATATCTTGTTACGTGCTGTTTCCAGAAAGAAAGATGAAAAGGATCCGACAGAGGAGCGCAAACGCAAAGAAGCAGGAGAGCAGGTAAAGGAACTGATCCGGTTTTTACATGCAGATCCGACTATCGTGCGTCTTTTAGCACCGGAACTTAAGGCGTAATCGTAGAGTTAAAAACAGGTGACTGTATTGGAAAGTGGAAAAACAGGCTGTTGAATCAACCTGGAAATCCGTGGGTCACACAATACAGATAGGCTGTGTATATTCATTGCGCACCGGCCGACCTGTTTTTGCAGTCAGCAGGCTCTGGCGTACATGGGAAGCATACAGATCCTGTTCAAACAACATTTTTGCAGTACCAGAAAGCATCCTGGATGCATCGGCGGTCTTTGTGACTAACGGTATCCGGGTATGCTTTTTTATTTTTCCTAAAAGGGCTGCTTTGTCTTTGCGAAAGCCTAAAATACGGGCATAAGGGGCATAGTCAGCTTCTTTTCCCGCAGATACCATTTCATCGGTGATCCCTAAAAGGATGTGTAACAGACAGCGGCTGATGCGGGTATAGGTATACTGCCTTGTTTTTAACTGGAAAATGCGTTCTTCAAAACTTCCCTGATGATAGAGAAGATGCTCCAACCGGTCAGAGAGATCGTTTGAAACATCTGCAAAGCCGGAAAAAGGGATATGATCCCGGTTTAAGGTGAGAAGGCGGTAATTTAACAGTTCTGACAGGTCATTGGCCTGTAAAGGACGTTCTTCCTGGAAAAGAGACTGTATTTCTTTTGGAACCTGGGAAAGGAAGAAAGAATCTGCCCCATCCATTGAAAAAATTCCTTTTCGGATAGCGGAGGCAGAGGCCATTTCTCCTTTTAATTCCTCACTGTGATAGCCATTCCCTTTTCTTTTGATCGTGACAGGTATGATAGAACTGTTTCTTCTTAATAGTGCTTTGCAGTATTCTACCCCTAACAGGTTGTTGGGAGTTTCTAAAAGGGAAGCGATCTCACTGCTGTCTTTTGAACCTTCATCATAAGACAGCTGCGTATTTAAAGCAAAGGCTCTTGCCTGCGGCCAGGAAAAGCCGTTTTGCAGACCTTCTTTTAATTTTTCTGAAAAGGCAGCCGGTTCTTTTTCAAGGATTTTTGCAGCTTTCATAAAATTATCACTTTCCCCCAGTTCACTTCCAAAGCAAAGATGGGTCACAACCCCAAGATGATCAAGAAGAGCCACCGAACCGGCAGCAAAATCTTCGGCACTGCTGACAGCGAAAACAGAGGGGATCTCCAGTACCAGGTCTGCACCGCTTAAAAGGGCCATTTTTGCCCGGAGATATTTGCTGAAAACAGCCACTTCGCCGCGCTGGACAAAATCCCCGCTTATAACAGCCACGCAGTAATCACAGTCTGTGCTCTTTTTTGCTTCCCGGATCTGATAGGCGTGGCCGTTGTGGAAAGGGTTATATTCTGCTACAATGCCTGTTACATTCATCTTCATTTCCTGTCTGTTCTCCTGTTGCTTCTATGGTATGTTGCTTCTATGGTATGATGTTTCTGTCGTATTATGTTCCTGCTTATGGTATCATTATACCCATAGACTGCAGTTTCGTCTACTGAACCAAAAAGCAGGACACAGAATATACACATTTATATCACAATTGTGTCAAAAACCAACCGTATATTGTAGTCATCAAAAGGAAAGAGAAACAAAAGTTCCGATTGAAAGGAGCATTTTAATATGTACGAAGAAGATAGAGAAAATAAAGAAAGCAGAATGAATGAGGAAGATTCCTTTATCACTGCAAAACAGGATAATGAAAAAACAGAAAGCAGACAACCGCAACCTTCACAGAATGTGAACTGGACGACCCCTGATCGCTCCTGTTATTCAGAAGATCGTGAAAGATCTTCTTCTGAAAGAAAAGATAGGTGGCAGGAGAGCAGACAGCAAAGAGCTGAGAGAGAGAAAGTTTACAGAAACGAATATAATGAAGCACCTCAGGCACCTAGACATAAAAATACATGGGCTAAAAAGGCGGCCGGTATTACAGCAGCAGCGATTCTCTTTGGAACTGTTGCAGGAGGTGTGATGACAGGCGTAAATTATGTAGGCGCCCGTCTTACAGGCCTTTCTGATATAACAGCTGCTGCAGCAGCAGGAGCAGAAGGTACTACAACAGCACAGGTACCGGAAACAAACGCAGCTTCTGACGGGCAGAGCACCACACCTGTATCTACTGTAACCGATGTTTCTTCAATCGCAGAAAAGGCAATGCCTTCACTGGTAGCCATCAACGATACTATGACCGTTGAGCAGAACAACTTCTTTGGTATGCCTCAGACTTACCAGGCACAGAGCAGCGGCTCCGGTATCATTGTGGGACAGAATGATACAGAACTTCTGATCGCCACCAACAACCACGTGGTATCCGGTGCGACGGATATGAAGGTAACATTTACAGACAGCACACAGGTAGCTGCAGCCATAAAAGGTACAGATTCCGCAACAGACCTGGCGATCATTGCAGTAAAGCTTTCTGATATTCCTTCTGATACCATGAGCAAGATCAAAGTGGCAACCTTAGGTGATTCTGACAACGTAAAAGTTGGTCAGCAGGTAATTGCCATCGGTAATGCTCTTGGATATGGACAGTCACTGACCGTTGGTTATATCAGCGCTTTAGATCGTGAGATCACAGATGAAAATGGCATCCAGCACACTTACATACAGACAGATGCAGCCATTAATCCCGGCAACAGCGGCGGTGCTCTTCTTGACTTAAACGGCAATGTGATTGGTATCAATGCTGCAAAGAATGCATCTACCGAAGTAGAAGGCATGGGCTTTGCAATCCCGATCTCAAAGGCTCAGGAGATCTTAAATAACTTGATGACAAAGAAGACAAGAGAAGCTGTAGATGAAAGTGCTCAGGGCTATCTGGGTATCCAGGGAACCAATATTGATGCAAATGCCTCCAAGGAATATGGTATGCCGGTTGGCATCTATGTATACAAGATCGTTGAAGGTGGAGCAGCAGCAAATTCTGACTTAAAGGAAAAGGACATCATCACCAGGTTTGACGGACAGTCTGTTACCAACATGGAAGAATTAAAGCAGATGCTTACTTACTATGAAGGCGGTTCTACCATTGATCTGACGGTACAGTCCCTTGTAAATGGTGCTTATGTAGAACATGATGTCCAGATCACACTGGGAACAAGACCGGCATCCAATTCATAAACAGAGTCGATAAATATTGCGAAGCGGATCGGCCTTTATGAGGCAAAAAAATTGAAGAAATGTTAAAAATATTAGAAAAGCAGGCATGGAAGCTAAATTTGAGTGTCTGCTTTTCTGTTTATGTGCTATACTCTTACATGAGATGTATGTGAAAAATAAGGAGGAACAGACTATGAAATTAGTATACGCCATTGTACGAAACGATAATGAAGATGATGTAGTAGGTCTTTTAAACCAGAATCACTACAGTGTGACCAGACTGTCTACTACCGGCGGTTTCTTAAGAAAGGGAAATACCACCTTGATGATCGGTGTAGAAGATGAGAAAGTAGAAGAGGTGATATCCCTGATCAAGCAGGAGTGCGGACAGCATCAGAAGCTGACTGTGAATATGCCTTATATCTCCGGGACTACCATGGTAAATTATGCTACTATGCCTACGACCGTAGAAGTTGGCGGAGCAACGATTTTTGTTATCAACGTAGATCATTACGAGAAAATATAAGCATATAACATGAAAAGTATGAAAAAAAATGCAATATTTTGTTAATTTCAACTTGTTTCCACAGGGGGCTGCGTATATAATAAGATTATATGCTTCAACATAAGGAAAGGGGTAAAAAAGATTATGGCAGTAATCGACATTATCAAAGAAAAAGCAAAAGCAGACAAAAAAACAATCGTTCTTCCAGAGTCCATGGACCGCAGAACATGGGAAGCTGCTGAGAAAATTTTAAAAGAAGGACTTGCTAACCTGGTTATCATCGGTACACCAGAGGATATCGGCGAGCACAGCAAGGGCTTAGATGTTTCTGGCGCAACCATCATCAATCCACAGACCTATGAGAAGACCCAGGAATATATCGATCTTTTCGTTGAGTTAAGAAAAGCAAAAGGCATGACTCCTGAGAAAGCAAAAGAGACCATCTTAAGCGACTATGCTTACT
>CAVFER010000067.1:0-12933 GCA_963621525.1 bacterium
GATCTTATCCCAGACAGAGCTGTTTTTCCAGTTCTTCAGGGACCAGATCATCGGAATTACCGGAACTAAGGGAAAAAGTACCATTACTACTTTGATCTATCATCTGTTAAAAGAAGCAGGAATGGATACCATTCTGGTGGGAAATATCGGCATCCCGGTATTTGACCACATGGAAGAAGTGGGGCCGGATACAAGGATTGTCTGCGAGCTTTCCTGTCATCAGCTGGAATATATGACCGTTTCCCCTCATATTGCCATTCTCACCAATCTCCATGAGGAGCATTTAGATCATTATGGTACTCTGGAAAAATACGTACAGGCAAAGCGTCATATTTACTTAAACCAGAAGGACGAGGACATTCTTGTATGCAATGTGCAGTGCCTGCCAAAGCAGGGAACCTGCGCTTCTAAAGTAATTGCAGCAAAACCTTCTTTTGAAGAAACATTATTTGAGATTCCAGGCGTTCCAGGACAGGAAGCAGTTCTGCCTGATCAGATCAAAATTTGGAAAAAAATGGAAATCATACAGGAAAATGATACAACCAAAGCTTGCTATGAAGACCATTTCATAGAGATCCCAACAGATGAGATCCGGCTTTTAGGACAGCACAACTACTTTGATATCGGTATTGCCTATGCAGTGTGCAGTCTTTTAAAAATAGAAGATTCTGTTTTTATTAAAGGCCTTAAGTCCTATAAACCGCTGCCGCACCGCTTACAGCCACTAGGGGAAGTAGACGGCATTAAATACTATGATGACTCTATTTCTACGATTTGCGAGACAACCATTCAGGCGTTAAATACACTGACAGATGTAGATACAGTTCTTATCGGTGGTATGGACCGGGGAATCGACTACGGTGAGCTGATCCGTTTTCTATCCGGCCATCAGGTGCCTTATATCATCCTTATGGAAGCTACCGGAAAGCGCATTTTACAGGAGATCCAGAAGGACTATCCGGATTTTCGAGACAAAGAGCGGCTCATCCTCACAGAGCATCTGGAAGATGCAGTAAAAAAGGCAAAAGAGCTGACCAGACCGGGCCGCAGCTGCCTTATGTCACCGGCTGCAGCCAGCTATGGCATCTTCAAAAATTTTGAAGAGCGGGGAGAAGTTTTTTCCCGTCTGGTGTCCGGATAAGACAAACGATGTAAAAATCATACGAAAACACAGAAAAATCACAGGTTTTTAAGAATTTTATAAGGATTTAGGGGCTTGTGTCCCAGAATAAAATACGATACAATCTGTAAGAAGCTTTTTAGGAACGTGAAAGGGAAGAATGTGGGAACCTACGATACGCTGAATGATGTACTTGTGAACCTGTTTCGCGATATCAATGATATAGAAGAGAAAGCGATAACCACCCGGGACTATCAGGATCTGACCAATAACGATATGCATGTGATCAATGCCATCGGTGTCGGTACAACTAAAAATATGTCATCCATTGCAAAGGAGCTGTCAGTGACCGTTGGTACGCTGACTATTTCTATGAACAGCCTTGTGAAAAAAGGCTATGTGACCCGCTGCCGCAGTACACAGGACCGACGGGTGGTCCATATCTCTCTTTCCGAAAAAGGTGTCAAAGCATATTATCACCATAAACATTTCCATGAGCAGATGATCCAGGGAGTGATTGGTGTGCTGACAGAGGAAGAATTGCAGGCACTTATAAAAGCATTGACGAAATTAAATTCCTGGTTCAGAAGCTTTGGCGAGGACGAATAAGGAGGCAACATTAAAATGAAGAAATGGTTATTAGGTCTGCTGACGGCTATGATGGCAGTTTCACTGGCTGCATGTACACCGACCAATGAAAAACAGAAAGAAACAAAATCAGCCGAAGAGGTGCAGGCGCAGATGGAAGCACAGACTACCGGCGGTGCCAGCGATAAGGTACCGGATCCAAATGTAGCTCCGGTGGCTATTATTTCTATCTATCACAAGGGCGATGGCGACAGTCTTGTTCAGGATATGGATTCTTTAGACAATGATGAGCTGGATCCGCAGGCACTGGTAAACAAGATGATCGAGTACGGTATCTTTACCGAAGGAACCCAGGTTTTAGATTTCAACACTACCGGAGAAGATGATAATAAAACTGCTGTTTTAAACTTAAACCAGGCAGAAAACAACGAAGGTGTTTCCGACAATGCATTTCTGGTAGAAATCGGAAATACATTTGCAGAAAATTTTGAATTATCCAGTCTTACTCTTCAGATAAATGGAAAAGATTTAGCTGGTGCGACAAATCTTTCTTACGAAGCTGATTATGAGAATATTGACTGATAAGATCCTGTAAAACTCCACAAACCTTAACCTAAATATAATCCCCCAAGAGGCATAGAGATATGTCTTTTGGGGATTTTTTTAGAAGAAAGTTAGAAGAAAGGCAGATACACTCCATGGATGAAGCAATTCAGAAAGGACTTGCTACCAGACAGCGCCGTTGGGAAGCAAGAAACGAAAAACGCCGTCTAAAAGCCTTAGAAGAAGAGAAGAAAGCTGCAAAGATTAGGGCAGAAGACGAAAAGTATATGAAGGAAGCCATTAAACAGGCAAAAAAAGCAGCCAAAATAGGAGATGTCCCCATTGGCTGCGTTCTTGTAAAGGACGGACAGATCATTGCGAGAGGTTATAACAGGAGAAATGCGGACAAAACCGTTCTCTCCCATGCAGAAGTTACTTCTATTAAGAAAGCCTGCAAAAAAGAAGGAGACTGGCGGCTGGAAGACTGCACATTGTACGTGACTTTAGAGCCATGTCCCATGTGTGCCGGTGCCATTGTCCAGGCAAGAATCCCCAGAGTGGTCATTGGCTCCATGAACAGCAAAGCAGGCTGTGCCGGTTCTGTCCTTAACTTATTAAAAGAGCCTGGTTTCAATCACCAGGCTCAGGTTGTTACAGGTATATTAGAAGAAGAATGTTCAGAAATGATGTCCGGCTTTTTTACTGAGCTGCGCAGGAAGAAACATCTTCCGGGAAATCCTTAAAAATACCACGGATCACAAATAATGCCAGTAAAAATGTGGCAATATCTGCCATTGGCTGGGCGCACTGGATGCCTCGAAGTCCTAAAATATAAGTTAAAACTACAAGCAGCGGGATCAGGAAAATCCCCTGACGGGCAGTGGATACCAAAGTTGCCCTAAAGCCGTATCCGATGGACTGAGGCATCATATTTCCCATGATCACAGTACCCTGAAGGGGAAGTGTGATCAACTGCATCCGCAGTGCCAGAGTTCCAATCTCAATAACCACAGGATCATTACGGCGAAACAGGGAAATAATAGCATGGGATGCCGGGAAGCAGATCACACTAAGCATCAGAAGGATAATGGTACTTACACGGATGCAGAACCAGCAGGCTTTCTTTACACGGTTATAAAGTCCGGCACCAAAGCAGTAGCTGCACACTGGCTGGAAGCCCTGTCCAAAGCCGATGATAACGGAGTTGATAAAGAACATAAAGCGGCTGACAATGGACATAGCCGCAATAGCAGCATCACCGTAAGGCTGGCACATAAAGTTCATCAGGATGGTAGCCACACTGGCAATTCCCTGACGTCCTAAAGAAGGAAGGCCGCCGTAAAGGATCTCACGGTAAATAGCCAGTTTCGGGCGGAATTTGCGGATACTGATGGAAATACAGCTTTCCTGATGATTGCACATCCACAAAAGGATACAGAAGCTGATAAACTGGGAAAGTCCCGTAGCTAAAGCAGCACCCGCAGTTCCCATCCCAAGGGTAAAGATAAACAGCGGATCCAGTGCGATATTTAAAAGTCCGCCTACGGTAATGCCTACCATAGCATAAGAAGCTTTTCCCTGAAAACGCAGCAGATTGTTCATAATAAAAGAGCAGATCATAAAGGGCGCAGCAATAAAAATATACTGTGCATAGGCTTGGGCATAAGGGGCAATGGTCTCTGTTGCGCCTAAAAGCAGGACAACTCTGTGAATGTTAAAAGTAGCAGCAACAGCGATCACCAGGCCCATGATGATACCGGTAAAAAAAGCAATAGAAACAATCTGTTCTGCCCGTTCTCGTTTGCCGGCACCTAAAGAACGGGTCATATAATTACCGCTTCCCATTCCAATCATAAATGCCAGCGCCTGGATAATAGCCATGGCAGAAAAGATAACGCCTACAGCGCCGGAAGCACTGGTGCCTAACTGGCTTACAAAAAATGTATCCGCCATGTTGTAAATAGAGCTGATCAGCATACTGACAATGGTTGGCACCGCGAGCTTTGGTATAATATGGCTGATGGGCGCATGGGCCATTTCATAATACTGGTCATGTTTTTCCTTTGTATGACTCATGAAAACTCTCTCCTTATCTATAAAGATGCATATAAATGTAAAAGCCTGAAAATAGGTCTCGAAGTTTATTATAGCAGAGGAAAATAAGGATAACAAGATGAATCACACTTGACAAAAACACGCCTCACAAGTATACTAAGTAGGCATAAATTTGTCATAAAGTTTCCACGCAGCCGGGGAGATAGCGGTGCCCTGTATCTGCAATCCGCTCCAGCAGAGGTGATGCCTTGCCCCGGACCGACCATTGCAAAGCTGCCTTGTGTAAGTGGCGTTGACGTTTGGGTCTTACGCAACGGAAACCTGTGAACCGTGTCAGGGCAGGAATGCAGCAGCACTAAGCAGGATCTTTCGTGTGCCGTAAGGCAGCCTGGACTGAGTTAACTGCACGAGTAACGTTTGTGATGCCGGTACAAAGCAAGGCGCGTGGATCTCTATCTTATAAATTCAAACCTGCAGGTTTTGGAAAAATCCAATCCATTATCTGCAGGTTTTTTGCTGCCCAAAACCGTCTATCTCCCCTGCAATCTGGCAGAAAATGAGCTTGCCCCTTGAAAACCTTTGCGCTATAATTACAAAATGGGTGTAATAGAATCATTCTTATGGGCAACAACGAAAAATCCAGATTTCTGATTATGGAGGAAATGCGATATGAGAAGAATTGGTATCTTAACAAGCGGCGGCGACTGCCAGGCATTAAACGCAACTATGCGGGGCGTGGCAAAATCCCTGTATAACATGTTAGATGATGTAGAGATCATCGGATTTGAAGACGGATATAAAGGCCTTATGTATGCAGATTATCAGATCATGAAACCAGCGGATTTTTCCGGTATCCTTACCCGGGGCGGAACCATTTTAGGAACATCCCGTCAGCCATTTAAGCAGATGCGGCTTCCTGATGAAAATGGCCTGGATAAAGTAGAAGCCATGAAACATACCTATAAAAAACTGAAATTAAGCTGTCTGGTAGTATTAGGCGGAAACGGAAGCCAGAAAACTGCCAATATGCTTAGCGAAGAAGGATTAAACGTAGTATCTCTTCCAAAGACTATTGATAATGACCTTTGGGGAACAGATATGACCTTTGGCTTCCAGAGTGCAGTAGAGGTAGCAACCAATGCCATTGACTGTATCCATACAACAGCTGCTTCCCACGGAAGAGTCTTTATTGTAGAAGTTATGGGACATAAAGTTGGCTGGCTTACCTTATATGCAGGACTTGCAGGTGGCGCAGATATCATCCTTCTTCCAGAAGTACCATATGATATCCAGATAGTCTGCGATGCCATTACAAAGCGTACCAAAGCAGGAAAGCGTTTTTCTATTCTTGCAGTGGCAGAGGGGGCTATTTCCAAAGAAGATGCTGCTATGTCCAAGAAAGAATTAAAAGAAAAGAAGAAAAACGGCGTTGTCTATCCCTCTGTTGCATACGAGATCGGAGCCCGTATCCAGGAAGTTACCGGCAGCGAAGTAAGAGTCACTGTTCCGGGCCATATGCAAAGAGGCGGAGAGCCATGCCCATATGACCGTGTGCTGGCAACCAGACTGGGCGCTGCAGCGGCAGAGCTTATTATAAATGAAGAATACGGCTATATGGCAGCTGTAAAAAATAATGAGATCACCAAAGTACCATTATCTGAAGTAGCAGGAAAGTTAAAAACCGTAGATCCAAACTGCTCCATGATCAAAGAAGCAAAACGGATCGGCATCAGCTTTGGTGATGAGTAAAAGTGATCCGTAAAAGCAAGGAGTAAGAAAATGTCGTATACGGCATTATACAGAAAATGGCGTCCTGTCTCTTTTGAAGATGTAAAGGGACAGGACCCTATTGTCCAGACCTTAAAAAACCAGATAGCATCAGAACGTATTGGCCACGCATACCTGTTCTGTGGAACAAGAGGTACCGGTAAGACCAGTATTGCGAAAATATATGCAAGAGCGGTAAACTGTGAGCATCCTGTAGACGGAAGCCCCTGTAATGAATGTGCTTCCTGTAAGTCCATTTTAGCAGGTACTTCCATGAATGTGGTGGAGATCGATGCGGCTTCCAACAACGGTGTGGAAAATATCCGTGATATCAGGGAACAGGTACAGTATCCTCCTACAGAAGGAAAATACAGAGTCTACATCATCGATGAGGTGCATATGTTATCCATCGGCGCGTTTAATGCTCTGTTAAAGACTCTGGAAGAGCCGCCGTCCTATGTAATATTTATCCTGGCGACTACCGAAGTCCATAAAATCCCAATCACCATTCTTTCCAGGTGCCAGAGATACGATTTTAAACGGATTTCTCTGGAAACCATTGCAGGGAGACTTCGCCAGCTGACAGAGGCGGAGCACATTGAGACCGAAGATAAGGCATTAATGTACATTGCAAAGGCAGCAGATGGCTCTCTGCGAGATGCATTAAGCCTTTTAGACCAGTGCGTAGCCTTCCACTATGGAAAGCTGCTGACCTATGAAAACGTACTGGATGTTCTTGGGGCAGTAGATTCCGGCGTGTTCAGCAGCATGTTCAATGCCGTGATCGAAGGGCGTACCAAAGACTGTATTACTCAGTTAGAGGAGATCGTGATCCAGGGGCGTGAATTAGGCCAGTTTGTCACGGATTTCATCTGGTATCTGCGAAATCTGCTGTTAGTTCAGAGCACAGATGATGCAGAAGGTCTTCTGGACATGTCAGAAGAAAATTTAAAACAGTTAAAAGAAGATTCCACAAAAACAGATGGAAATACACTGATGCGCTATATCCGTGTGCTTTCTGAACTTTCCAACCAGCTGCGCTATGCCAGCCAGAAGCGTGTTATGGTGGAAGTTGCCCTGATCAAGCTGACCAGACCGTCTATGGAGCCGGATCTGGATTCTATTCTCCAGCGGTTAAAGCAGTTGGAGGCAGCAGTGGAAGATCTGGAGGCAGGTGGATTTATGCCAAAAGCAGGTATGCCGACCCAGATAGGCCAGGTGGGAATGGCACCGGCAAGTACAGGTATGCAGAATATGCAGCCTCAGATGACAGGGACTCCGGTACAGACATCGGCAGCAGCGCCGGGTATTTCTGTTGGAAATGTTTCTGAAACAGCCACAACAGCGGGTATTATCCCGCCAAATCAGGTCAGTCTTCCGCCAGCCCAGTTAGAGGATTTAAATCTTATCCGCAATGAGTGGGCGAAGATCATACGCAGCGCAGGAGGCAGCGCAAGAGCCTGTTTCAGGGATACAGTGGTAGAACCTGGTGGAGAAGGTTGTCTTACCATTGTATTTCTTGACTCTATGAGCTATGATATGGGAAGGCGTCCTACTGTAATAGGTCAGTTAGAACAGCTGGTCCGGGACAACTATGGAAAATCTATTTATTTTAAGACCAGACTGGCCGGACGTGGAGAACGTTTAGACACCATATACGTTACAAAAGAAGACTTAGAAGATAAGATCCATATGGATATTACTTACGAAGATTAAAAATTCACATGATTATGAGGAGGAACACACCATGGCAAAACGTGGCGGATTCCCAGGTGGTATGCCGGGAAATATGAACAATCTTATGAAACAGGCACAGCGTATGCAGCGCCAGATGGAAGAGACAACAAAAGAACTGGAAGACAAAGAATACACAGCAGCAGCAGGCGGCGGTGCCGTTACTGTTACTGTATCCGGTAAAAATGAGGTAGTTTCTGTTAAATTAGCAGAAGAAGTAGTAGATCCGGACGATATCGAGATGCTGCAGGATCTGATCGTAGCTGCAACCAATGAAGCATTCCGTCAGGCAGAAGCAGCAAGCAGCGAAGCTATGTCCAAATTTACCGGCGGACTGGGCGGCGCTTTAGGCGGAGGCTTTCCGTTCTAATGGATTATTACAGCAGTCAGATCACCAAATTGATCGAAGAATTATCTAAGCTTCCGGGAGTGGGAGCAAAGTCTGCGCAACGTCTTGCCTTTCACATTATCAATATGCCGAAAGAGCAGGTGGAGGAATTGGCTGGTGCTATGACCGGAGCCAGAAATAATGTGCGCTACTGCAAAGAGTGTTTTACACTGACGGACAAGGAGATTTGTCCTATCTGCAGCAGCAATAAGAGAAACCACAAGACTATTATGGTGGTGGAAAATACAAGAGACCTGGCGGCCTATGAAAAGACCGGGAAGTACAACGGAGTATACCATGTGCTCCATGGTGCCATTTCACCTATGTTAGGGATCGGGCCAAATGATATCAAATTAAAGGAATTGATGCACCGTCTTCAGTCAGATGTGGAAGAAGTGATCATTGCTACAAATTCCAGTCTGGAAGGTGAAACTACAGCTATGTATATCAGCAAGCTGATAAAGCCTACAGGTATTAAAGTCACCAGGATTGCCAGCGGGGTGCCGGTTGGCGGAGATCTGGAATATATTGACGAGGTAACCCTTTTAAGAGCACTGGAAGGCAGAACAGAGCTGTAGCTGAGAGAAAAAGGCACAGGGAGATACAAAATGGATAAATACGAGTTTAATATTAAGGTTGAACAGATCAAAAAACTGGTCAACAAAAGCGACTATGAGACAGCTATGAAGATCGCGGATACCATTGACTGGAGAAGAGTCCGCAATGTGAATATCCTGTCGATGGTTGCAGGCATTTATGAAAAAAACGGAGAGTTCCAGGAAGCAAAAGACATCCTGCTTCTGGCTTTCGAGCGCGCTCCTATTGGAAAACGCCTGCTTTATAAGCTGGCAGAACTGGCGTTAAAAGAAGGCAGTACAGAAGAGGCAGAAGACTATTATAGGGAATTCTGTGACCTGGCTGCAGATGATCCCCGTCAGTATATTTTAAGATACATGATCTTAAAGGCAAAGGGGGCACCGACGGAGCAGCTAATCCATACATTAGAGCAGTATTGCAATGCAGAACTGGATGAAAAATGGATGTATGAGCTGGCAGAACTGTATAACAAGGCGGGAATGGAGCAGCTTTGCGTTATGACCTGCGATAAGATCATGCTCATGTTCGGCCTTGGAAAATATGTAGACAAGGCTATGGAGTTAAAACTTCAGTATGCACCGTTAAATAAATATCAGATGGATCTGGTAGAAAATAAAGATAAATACGAAGCAAAATTAAAAGCTGTAGAGCAGGAATACCGTCAGGGACTCTCCTTTGTACAGCCTGTAGAGAATACAGACCGACGTCAGCTGGGGCGCGAAGAGGAAGTAGAAGACGAGACTGCTTATGCAGAAGAAACACAGGAACCTGAAGTCATCTATGAGCAGGAATACCCAGAGGAAGAAGAACCGGAAGAATATGAAGAAGAACTGGCAGAAGAACCGGTACAGGAACCGGCAGTCACCATTCAGGAAGATGATGTAACTGAGGAAGAGATGCCATCAGAAGAGCCGGAAGATGACGAAATGGCAGAAAGTGATCTGGAAGAAGATCAGGTTGCTGAAGATGAGGCTATTTATGAGACAGCTGCTGCTGATGAAGATATCCGTGCCCGCTTCCATGAAGTACAGGCGCAAGAGAAGCTGGCAAGAGAAATGTCAAAATTATCTGCTTCAGCTATGGAAGAAGATATTCCTGAAGATGAAATGGCGCAGACAAGAGCCCTTACGGACATCAGAGAATTGAGAAAAGGTCCTGTTTATTCAGGATCTAATCACCTGATGATTGAGGCAGAGATGCCTGAAAAGGGATTGGAGCTGGCTATTGAAGCACTGCGCAAGATACATAAAGAAACTGGTGTGAAAAACCAGGCTGCAAAGATCTCAGGAGAAAAATTAAACCGAAGAGGTGTGTTTGCACTGGCTGATAAACTGACTGGAAAAGACCTGATCATCGAACATGCAGGTGATATGACAGAAGCCGTCCTTCAGGAATTAAACCAGCTGATGGCAAGAGACGAAACCGGGATGAATGTAGTTCTTATTGATACAGCCAAGCGCTTAGAAGAACTGCATCGTGTATATCCGGGCCTTGCCAAGCGTTTTGAGTGTATTGGTACTTCTGACAGTATCAAAGCAAAAAGGGCGGAAAAAGCAGAAATGGCAGAAAAACAGCCGGTTAAGACAGCAGCGCCGTTAAATGAGGCAAGACCGGCAGCTAAAGCCCCAGGCGCTGCAAAGAAGGTACAGCCGGTGGAAAGGCCGGCAGTTTCTAAAACATCCCCAAAACCAGCTGAGCCAAAGCCGACTGTAAAACCGACCAGACCAGCCGCACAGCCGGAAAAGAAACCGGCAGTAAAGTCTCAGGAACAGAAACGTCCGGTACAGGCTCCTTCTGTAAAAGATCCAAAGCGCCTGGTGGGAGAACCAAAAGAAGCAGAAATGGATATTGATGAGTTCGCAAAATACGCATGCCAGTACGCAGGAATGATTGACTGCAGCATTTCCGGCAAAAGCATGTTGGCCCTTTATGAGCGTATTGAGATCATGGAAGAAGACGGTATTGCACTGACAAAAGAAGAAGCTGAAAATCTGATCGAAGAAGCAGCTGACAGAGCAGAAAACCCGTCCTTCTTTAAGAAGATCACAGGTATCTTTTCTTCTAAATATGATAAAGAGGGGCTCCTTATATTAAAGGAGGAACATTTCCTGTGAGAAAAATAAAACTGGTGGCACTGGATCTGGATGGAACCCTTGTAAATACAGAAAAAAAGGTTCCGGAAGGAAATTATCAGGCTTTAAAATGGTGTGAAAAAGCCGGAATACAGATTGTGCCGGCAACAGGAAGGGCAGTAGGCGGTATCCCTCCTATGATACGTGAGCTTCCGGGAGCAAACTATGCCATCACTACAAACGGAGCAGTGATCGCAGATCTGAAAAATAATAAGGTCATTAAAAATTGCGGTCTTTCCAATGAAATGGTACTGCAGGTATTAAATATTGCAAAAAGATACCATGCTGCCAGTGACCCTTATGTAAATGGCAGAGGTATTACAGAACCGGCGTCCATTGACCACATGGATGAATTTGGCCTTAATCCGGCAATGCAGCAGCTAATCCGCGATACCAGAGACGTAGTTCCTGATGTAACGGAATATATTAAAATTACAGGAGCAGGTGCGGAAAAGATCAATATCTTTATGGCTGATCTGGATGAAAGAGAAGTTCTCAGAAAAGAATTAATGGCAATACCGGAACTTGCCATCAGTTCTTCCATGTATAATAACCTGGAAGTAAATGCAAAAGGGGCTGATAAAGGTTCAGCTCTTTTATGGCTGGCAGATCATCTGGGCATTGCCAAAGAAGAAACCATGGCATTTGGAGATGGGGAAAATGATATCCCCATGATCAAAGCTGCCGGTATTGGTGTAGCTATGGGGAATGCCCTGGATACAGTAAAAGCTGCTGCAGATACGATTACTCTTATCAATGATGAGGAAGGAGTTGCAGCGGCGATCAGAAAATTTATATTTGGAATAAGCGAAGAATAATGGCAGAGTATTGGTTATCTATTGCTGCAGGTGCTTTTTTGGTGGGAATGATGTTATATGGTCATTACCGGGGCCTGCTGCGTCAATGTGTTTCTTTAGGAGCGTTGATATTAACGATTATCACGGTAAAAATAGCAACGCCCTATATAACTGATTTTATAAAGGCAAATCCTGTGATACGGGAAAATGCCGCTAATTTTATTATTGAAGTATCCGGCTGGGAGCCTCCAACAGAGGCAGAAGGCGTTTTGCCTGCAGTGCAGCGTATGTCCATTGAAGAAATGAAACTGCCCAAGTCTGTAAAAGACGTATTGCTGGAAAATAATAACAGTGAATTTTATAAATTACTGGGAGTAGAGCAATTTGAAGAGTATATCAGCACCTGTCTTGCAGATATACTGATCAATTCAGTAGGATCTGTTCTGGTATTTGCGGCCAGTTATATAGTGATCCATCTGGTCATACGCTGGCTGGATCTTCTGTCGCGACTTCCTATAATATGCGGCTTAAATCAGATGGCCGGGGGTATTGTGGGACTGGCTGAAGGTTTCCTGATCTTATGGATCGCAGGTTTTATCCTCAGCTTTTTTACAGAAACCCCTATAGGCCAGATACTGGAAGAGCAGGTGAATAAGAGCATATGGCTGTCTTTCATATACCGCTATAATCTCATGAATCTGCTTTTAGGTGGACTGATACAAGGAATCTTGTAGTAATCTGTGACAGATAAAATTGATTCAATTAAATCTACAATAAAAACAAATGATCAGAAAGTGCGTTTATTTCAGCGTTTTCTGATCATTTGTTTTATATCGCTGCCTGTTATCGCTTCCTGAAAAACAAGGAAAATACTGGTAAAAACAGCAATGTACAGAACCAGAAAAAATTGTGTAAAAAAAAGCCACAAATCCCCTTGACAATGCCTGGTTATAATGTTATATTATAGTTCCATTGCGAAAGCGATGGCTCAAGTAAAAAAGAATTTGAGAAAAATAAAAAAGTTGTTGACAAAGGCAATGATACATGATAAGATGACTGAGTTGCTGATGAGCAACAAAAAATAATTTAGAAAAGTTGTTGACAAATACAAATGGTTATGATAAAATAATCAAGCTGTCGAAAACAAGACAACAACGAAGAACCTTGATAATTGAAGATTAAACAGTATGTAAAACCCTGAAAATTCAGAAA
>CAVFER010000068.1:0-12423 GCA_963621525.1 bacterium
CTTTCATACTCATACGGCTTTCGCCACCAGATCCGCCAGCATCTTTAGGACTTAACCGGAAAAAGCCTTTCTTTCCACCGTTATCCTCTGCCTTGAAAAGAAATGGTTTGCTTTCTTTTAATGCTTTGACCTGCTCATCCAGTCCGGTTACCTTTCCATCATCTCCAAGGATCAGCTTATTTCTGTCTATAAGTCCGGCCACCAGGTCACTGTCCTGGGCTGATGCAGAAACAGCCGTACGGATTGCATAAGTCATTTTCAGATCATTCATTTCCTTCTGGTTATCCAGATCCTTCTGTTTGTTCTGAGCCTGAAGATCTGCAATCTGCTGTTTCAGTGCTGCATTGTCCCCTGCTGACGCTTTTAATTCTTCTAACTGCGTCTCACGTTCCTGGATAGAAGTTTCCAGCTGCTTGCGTTTCTGCTCCGTAGCATCAAAGGTTTCCTTGGCAACATAGTTCTCTAATTCCTTTTTTGATTCCTCTGCTGCTTTCTCTGCCAGGCTTTTTTCAATGCCAAGCGCTTCAAACTGTTCCTGTGTCATGTCATTTGCTCTCCTTTCTGGTAGTTTAGTGTCATTCCGGACCATTTTAGGGTACAAAAATAACACCCAGGACTTACCTGCGTGCTTGCTGCTCGATCTTGTTACATTTTGTACACCGCCGTACATAACCGCCATAAAGGCCGGAAGCCCGGCTCCAGTGCTTACGATAGTGGTGACAGCATTTCTTCTTGAAAAACCTCTGCCTGATCCACGATATAAGTCCCATAAGCTCACCTTCTTTGCGACGTCGCAATTTATAGGTTTATTTAACGTCAATTTCCGGAATTAACCTTTCAGGATAAAATACCAACTCATAATGATACTTGTCTGCCCCTTTCGGCTCTGTCTGCTCCATTACATAGCAGGTCCAGTCATTCAGGTAAATGTAATCCTTATAATACTGATCATCACCTGTTTTAATGGTCACTACCAATTCGTTTGAACTATTATTGCCAAGTGCCATATAACCTTCAGCTTGGAGCATAACTGTATCCGTTCTTGCATTGGTAACTGTAATTCTGCGATAAATATTAAATTCATTCGCATCTTTTGATAAGTTGTGGTTTACCGTGTGTGCTGTTGAACACCCTGCCATTCCAAGCATCACAGATAACGCCATTCCAAATGCTAAAATCTTCTTTTTCATCTTCTTGTCCTCTCTTTCCTAAAAATGAGTACAAAAATACCACCGGCCTATTGACTGGTGGTATTAAAATACTAAATTATGTTCGATGCCGTATCTACAATTCCCTTGGCCAGATCTGACGCTTTTCTCATCAGACTGTTTTCTTCCAGATATTCCAACCCTTTCAAAGTTAATTCTGGCCTTGTAAGTGCCACTCTTGGATGCCCACATTCCATTGCATTCCAAGTTTCACCGCCGGATATATATCCTTCTTTCAGAAGCATTGCCATAAGCCTGCTCCATTTAGGAACAGATAACCCCAATGCCTCTGCTGAAATGCTGTTTTGATCAAATTCTTCTAAATCCATTGATTTCTGCATGATACGAAGAATCCTGTAAATGATACGAAAATCTTCCACGTTACAATACTCCCGCTTCTCTTAATATGCTCTCGATTTTCTCTTGCGTTGGTAATGGATGAGTTGCGTTATATGTGTCACATTCTTCCTGTGACACTAAAACCGGACATGTTGGGGCTGATATTCTGTCTAGATAATCTTTATACGCTTTGCGCTCTTCCTTTGTCATTTTCATACAATCACCTGCAATTCAATTACATTTTCTTTCTTTGATATTACTCTACAAATGCAATCTTTATCAAAAATCAATGAATTTCTGGCCATTCTTTTAATTTATCGCTCTCTTCATCGAGCCTTTGAATTTCTTTTTCTCTTTCCTCAGGTGTCATATCCGGGTGTGAAACAATGACGTCTAAATAACACCTTATTTTAGTTCTTGCCATGTTATGCCATACTCCTTCGCTACATCATTTAAAGCTCGTATATGAGCTTTCTCTGTACTCAAATTATATGGTGAATTTGTATATTTGTCAATTCTATCATCCAACACTCTAGGAAGAAATGGTCTTGGCCCAACACTGTATTTATACACTTTTCCACTATGTGTTACTACTATCCCAAAATCATATTTCCGATACCCTGCGGCCGCAAAATCACTGCCTGTCGGTAGTATATTAGTCGGATGATTATGTATACCTATAATCCCGTGTTGTAGCCTTAGCATTCGAGATTCTTCAACCGAAATTTCAACACCCAGTTCATTTTTGCCAGATATTTTTCTGAGCAATAATTTTCCTTGCGTATTTATGATATATAAATCTTCGCCATCCGTTTTATTTCTATGAGTCAACATTGCTGTTGCATATTTTCTAAGAGCATCATTGGCAGAGGTGTTTTCTGTTACTTTGTTAAATTTCTTTCTGAATTCATCTGCCTTTATATACTCTAAATCAACATCATTGATTCCTATTCTTTTAATAGCGGATAGATATGTGCCCCTCTCGACCTCGGAATTCCAAATATTTGCCTTTCTTTCATATAGCTTCTGATTATCTTGATCTAATGAGTGTTTCGCTAAGCGTTTGAATTTCTCTTCCTGCCGCTTTGCGTACTGCTGTCTGGCTTCCTGCTGGCTCTGAAGGCCAACTGCTTCCAGCTCTTTCTTAGTCCAAGTATCATCTGCGGTGGAAATACCGGGAAAGTATGTGGTATGCGAATCCTTACATCTTGGCTATATTTTTAATATCGGACTATCTCATCATCTTTACAGATGCGGTGCGCTTCGAGTGGTACGTCTCCACCCTACTTCCTTACGGAATAGTCTCTACACTTTAATCTTGAACGTCTTCTTTATATCTCCAGATATATCCACCGGCTGTTTTTTGCTTTCGCCCTTTATGACGTTTGCCTCTACAAACAACATCTATAGCACTTATACCTGTTTGTCTCTGCGCTTCTCTATATGAAGGATATTCAGCAATACAATTCATATTTAAATCAAACTGTAATACAGGTTTTTTAATAGCGTATTCAATCTGCTTATTATTTCCTAAACTTCTTACACTATGCATATTATTTTCGGCATATGTTGTCCATTCCAAATTTTCTACGGAATTATCAGCTTTGTTTCCATTTTTGTGGTTTACTGTAGGCTTATTTTCCGGATTAGGAATAAACGCTTCTGCCACTATTCTATGCACATGTTTTGGCTTAGCTTCTCCATCTTTTGATAATTGTACATACATATACCCCTTGCTTTTTGTCGCAGGCTTTAATACTCGTTCATCTCCCCATGTTTTTCCGAATTGGTTTGTATATTTCCCAACCCTTTTTATTTTCCCTGTATTGCTTACTTGATAAACTCCTTCATAACCAACAACATCTTTCCAAATTTCCATGTGGCACCTCCTTAATAGGATTATACCACATCTGCAAAGACCGTTCAAGATTCTTAGCACGGGATTGGGATCTCTCCGTTCCCCGTTAGCGCATAATCATTATTTTTCGCATTATGCACACCTGTTTTGTAATACAGTTCACACCGTTTTAGTACCACCCAAACTCAACATTCAATGGTACAGCCCCTTACTGATGGCATAACTCATCAGAGGGTACTTCTTGCCTGTCTCCGGATCCACGCCGTCGCTCCGGCCACCGCTCCACACATCATCGATCAGAACTTTACCCACAAACGGTAGGCATTTAGGACATGGATTTCCACGTTTTGCCATAATGACTGTGGTAACTCCCCATTCCTGGCGTTTCTCGCCCTCGCCTTGCAGGTATGCCCGCTTGCTGGCTGTTCGGATCGCCATGTCTGCGTAATCAGCCAGCGTGTGCCTTGCGCCATTGGCATACTCCACACAGTTTAGGCCACGGGACAACATATCTTTTGTCGCCATGTCTACCGCCTTTTCATAGGTTCCGGCACCAGTATTGGCGTATACCTGGGCGTTATAAATGGCTTTGCGGTAATCGTCATTGGCTTTCCTGAGAACCGCTGTCTCCGCTTTCTTCATATCCTCTCTGGTCGCTTTGATCAGTGCTTCCAGCTTGCGGTCATTCAGCTTAAAGAACTCTGCAGTCATTGCCTGATGTGCCAGTGACCTGTTAGTACCATGAACCTTCCAACCCTTCTTAATTGCCTGAAGTATACGCCTTTCCTGCTGCATACCGCCTTTTGACCGTGACATCCGGATCAGGTTGTCAATCTGGTCATTAATGCTTTTAAACCGCTTACCGTATTTCTTCTGGTTATGTACTTTGTACTTTTCCAGGGCTTTCAGCTGCTCTGCCTGCCACATGGACCAGTTATAACCTTCTTTGGTTTCCTCTGCCCGGTGCCGATCCATGTTTCGGATCATAGACGCTATCAGCTCCTCTTCTATCTTCTGAATAGCTTCAACAATGTCATAATCATTCTTCCTTGGCATCAGTATTCACCTGCTTTTGGATATTAGCTGCAATCCTTGCACAACGCTTTCTGTTTATGCAACGGATATTGTTCTGGCAGTTAGGTGCTCTCATAACGCAGCTATACTCAATCTTCTCTATTTCCGGTTCAAAATCCGGACAGTATGCGCAAAAATCCTGCAATAGTAAGGTAAATCCTGAAATATCCAATTGCTCACCCCCTGTTCGCGTACACCTTATAGCCCTGTGCCTTAAAGTTACGGGTAAGATCTTTAAGCTGAGTCACGCTGCCACAGCGGTCCACCCTTAATTCTGCATAACCTTTTTTCTCAATTGCATATATTCCAAAAGGTACCTGCTCACTAGCTATTTCCAGCAGCCCCTGATACTCCTTCTGGCTCATTCGGTAAACCCGCTGCATTACCTTGACCTGCATCCCTATTACCTCCCAGATTAACGTCAAAAACACCGGCAGCCATATTGACTCCCGGTTCTTCTACCTCTGCAATGCCCTGTTCCATTTTCAAACGTGCTACCTCTTCTTCTTTTTCCTCTTCGGTCCAGGTATCACCATAAAGCTGATCAACGGATGTTTCCAGGCTCATGATCCCGTATTGCTTGGCCTTTCCCACAGTATCAACTGTTGTACTAAAATCTGGTGACGCATATTCACCAAACTTTACTGTTAGTTCATAATCCCCTGGCGTCCTGTTGCACATAGCGTCATAGCACTGCATGATCTTTTTTGCCAGCTCTGGAAGTGTTTCATTCAATGCATCTACGATTTTATTCCTGACATGCAGTGTTACCTTTTCTTTCTCACGCTGGCTTTCTGCATTGTCTGTTTTCTTCAGATCAATTCCAAGAGTAGACGGAGACATGATCCCCTGAAGGACCATATCCAGGAAACTTGCATAACTGTTTACGTAAGCTTCATAAGAGATCTGCGGCTGGGAAACTTCCACCTGATGACTTGCCCCCTCCGACATGTTATCTCCGATTGCAATAAAATCATTGTCAAATGGGTTAGCCGGAAGCAATTCGCCTGTAGTTTCATCCCGTGGGATCAGGTTCTCTGGAATATAACGCTTAATACGTCCCATACGGATTGCATCGACCCACTGGCTTATTACTTCATCCAGGCCGTCAATTACGTCTGTCTTGCTATCAAACAGCGCCTTTCCCCGCCCTTTGTATTTCACGGAAGAAAAGATCCGCAGCGGGACCGCAAGCATTATGTCTCCTGGTACACCAACATCAAACAGATGTGCCGTTTCTGGCAGCCTCTTTAACTCCGTTTCTTTCCCTGCATCATCGTACAATTTGTATCTGATATATCCATAACCATATGCCTCTTCCAGTCGAAAATTCTTATTTCCGTCTTTATAGTCAGTATAAAATTTGATCTCTTTAAGCCGCGAATGAACATATACAAAATCTACATTTTCAGCATCATAAAATTCTACGATCGGATACTCACTGCATTCATCAGCCGTTATCTTGAATGCCCCGTCACCTGAAGCCAGAGCCCCTGCAATGCCTTCTCCGATCACGTCATTTAATCGTTCTTCCTGGAAGATCGTATCCCACAGTTCTTCTCCTTCCTGGTCATCTCCAAAAGAGATACTATTCATATCTGCCAAAACAATATCTTTATATCGATCAATAACTGCGGCCACAATACCGCCATGCATTTTTCTGACACTTCCCTGGGCTTTAGCTGCCCAGAAACGCGCTTTTTCTACACTCCAGCGTGCCGTTTTCTGAAAGTACTGCTCAATCTCTGCAGAATCTCCACGATACCACAATTTATTCCGGATCACATTAGCCTGAAAGGTATGTGGCTCAATGATCACTACCTCCCTGTCCTGCCTTGTGTCTATCCGGAACAGCTTTTTAACAAAATTCTGAATCCAGTTCATTCTTATCATCCTCTATAAATCTTACTCTGGTACGGAATCCATGCATATTGTACGGAATTGACCATATGATCATGACCGTCTTCCGGTGTGTTATCCTTATCTTCCTGCCAGCTATATACTTCTAATTCATGTATATAATTTGGACAGGTATCAAGCACATAGAAGCACGGATCGTTATCTTCTTCGTAAGCCAACCAGCCAAGCTGCATATTGATGCGATCTATGATCTCCATTTTTTTCCAAGCATCATTCAACACATACATGCAGCCATTCCTGCGTTTGTATTTATTCCACTCCTGCATCGTTGCCTGATCAGCGTTATCCAGGAAGGCATTTCTGGCTAGTCCCCATTCTTTTCGATTCCGGTCCATGAAAGCAACAATGTTTACTACCGTATCTGAAGGTGCAAGTGGTTTTTCCAGCTCTGCATTGCTGTATACCTTTTCGTCTAATACAATGCATCTGCCTTTATTGGTAATGCCGATAAAAGACAATGCTATTGTATCCGGGGACTTCTGGGAGTAGGATGTATCAATCCCAGCGGAAAAGTACATGAAAAATTCCTGCTTTTTAGGGCCTGTTGATGCCTGGACGAATTGCTTCGCCCATTCTTTGGATTTTACATGCACCTTCCTGCTAAAATTGGAGAACACCAGACCAGTTGCTTTGCCACGCAGCCCCTGGATCTTATTCTTCCAGATCTTTGTGCCCTTCGGTGTATTAGCCAGGATCTTGTCCAGCTTTTCCTTAGGCAGGCCCAGGTTATGGACAAAAGAAAAGAACCAATGCACCCAGCCGTGCTTTGGCTCTTCTTTCAATTCATCTTTAATTTCCTGAGGCGTTTCCTCTTCCCACTCTGGCAGAGGCCGGGAACAGTTGATGTACTCTTTATACACCGGAAGCGAAGGATCATCTGGATTTAACGTAGCCATGAGATAATCACAACGCATGGCAGCCTCTCGTACAAAGTCTATATCAGCTGTATTGATCTCATCGATATACAAACAGCCATACTGACCGCCCAGGGCCTTCTGCCATTTCTTCTTATCGCCATAGCCCATCACGTATATGACTTTATCACCACCGGAAGTATGGAACAGGATATGGGGGATCTTATCGTCCTTAGTTCCGTTGCCGTTATACTCGACAAGGATGCCAAAATCATCCATGATGCCCAAATCCTTATTGATGATGTTCTTCTCAGCAGTACCGGTATCCTTAGCAGCTATGATATGCAGCTTCTTGGGAGACTCTGCTACTTTCATCATGAACTTAAACAGCCCTACTGTGGTCTTTCCGGCCGCTGTAGTCCCTTCAAGGAACTCTACCGGCGCATCACATCTGAGAAATGCTTTGTATTTATCTGATAACAACAAGCGTTCTGCACTCACTATCCACCACCACGCATCTGCTGGATCAGATCATCCAGCTTACTCTGCTCTGCTTCCAGGCCTGTAACTTCCAACTTATCCTTAAACATGCCAAGATGCCGCCCCAGAAGCTCCAGGGCCTTTTCTTTATCATTCAGCTTAAGCTCGATGCCGAACTTTCCTTCTTTGATTTCTGCAATCGCCCTGGACTGCTCTTCTGACAGGTTTTCCGTATCTGTCCAGACAACTTTCCCGTCCACGATCTGTGTAAAGTCTGTGGCTCTGGCAAATGCAATGGCAGCCAACTCTTCGATCACTCGGTCCTGGGTGATCTCGGTCCGTTTCTGGCGTGCTTCCATCCGCTCTGTAACGTAGGCCGCAACCTTAGCATTTCTCAGCAATCGACTGGCATTGGTTGCAGCAGTCTCATCATTTTTTACCCTTGGATATGCGACCTTGTAAGCCCGCGTGGCATTCAGGTCAATGAGATATTCATCTGCAAAAATTTTCTGTTTTTCTGTCATTTGGGCTCACCTCGCTTTCGTCGGTTTTGAGTATAGAAAAGGAACCAAGTTTGTGGCTCCTCATTCAAATCATTTTCTTGCTATCTTCCTAAGCCTAACTTCATCATCAAAGCTTCTTGCAATATCTGTGAGAAATTAATGTTTTCACGGATTGCCGCCTCGTTTAACCATTCCGGAATGCTCAGAGTTTTTTTAACTGCCTTGGAAGAGTTCTTTCTTCTGTACTCTGCCATATCGAATTCAATAATTACCAGTGTCCCATCTTCTGGATCAATAGCATCCAGCGATGACGCTTTCGGAATAGATTCCCCAGCTTCCTCCATTGTACTCAACGACAGACCAAGTGAATCCACTGCCATTTCATATGCTTCCTGCATATCATCTCCCTGTGTCATGCACTCTGGTATATCCGGAAATGTTACCCAAAATCCACCTTCCTCAGCCTTATGAAAAACCGCCGGATAAAATAATCTGTTCATCTATAAGCCTCCATTCAGGTGGCAGGGCTATTTAAGCCCCGCCTGTTTCAGTATTGCCTGCTCCAGACCTTTTTTCAGGTCCTTGGAGTGATAAGGAACGATTACCGTTCTTCCGGTTTGAGGATTTCTTAGTTTGACATGCGAGCCATTCTGACTAACGATCTCAAAGCCGTTTTCTTGAAGACGCTTTAGCATCTCCTTGGGTGTCATTGGCATCTTATGTATCTCCTTTCCTTATCATGCTTTTATTATACTACGTATCATTACGTATAGCAATGTATTTTACGTATTATTATGCAAAAAGAAGAGAGCCCCAACCTTTTAGGTCGAGGCTCTCAAAGGAGAAGGAAATACTGATAGCAAGCAAAATCATCGGAACGGAAGGACTCGAACCTTCGCTCTATGGCCAGGCGCTGTTTGCCATTGCTCTACCCGTTAAGCTACATTCCAAGGGGGAGGTGCAGCAAGCTCGCCACTTGCTGCCCAATGTGTTTTGAGAATCGTCGGTTGTACACCTTACCAGTTGTGCACCTTTGGTTCCACGATACATATTAGCATAAAAAAACCGGACATTGTGGGACATTTTTAATTTTTTTCAAAAAATCTCTGAATCCTTTTTCTTACATTCTCGTCCGTATATTTGATTTTCCGCCCTGGGAATGCACGGTTCATGTTTCCGGCTATATCCACATACGTTAAGCCGTCAATACAGAACATCCTCATCATGATCCGTAATTCTGCTTTGGGAATACTGTCTATGTATTCCTCAGCCTGTACAGTAAGCTCCAGCAGTTCAGCTTCTTTTAGTTCCAGGATCTTTTTGTATCGCTCCCTTGCAGACTGTTTTCTCCAATACACCGGATCTGGAATGCCGGCTATCTTAATCGGACCGATCGTTAAATCTTTTCTGCTTCCCGTAACTGTATCAGCCACAATGGTCGGATGTTCCAGGAACTTATCCAGCCTTTTAATCCTTTCCCGTAAATCTTTTATCTCCTCTTTCATCTCGCAATACTGGACCAGTATTTCTTTGTCCAACGGTATCACCTCGCATTCTGCCTACTATTCTCTTCCACATATTTTGCCTCGCAGATCCGAATCCGGGCAGAGGCTTGTCCCCGCATAGGCCGGCATCCTGGCTGACCAGGTTGTAGGCTTCGGCCCATTGATAATCTCAAAGTCTTCTGCAGCTATGGCACTTTTCTTTTGTAACCGGTCTGCTTTCCTCTGAGCATTTGACTTTACTAATCCCATTCTTCGTATCCTCTCCCTTCTTGCGCATGGCGGTTATCACATACTCCACGTTAGGGTTTACTCGTTTCCACATCTCTTAATTTTCTTTGTCTTTCAAAATCTTAATCCTGTCATCTTTTCCCATATTCTTTCAGCAATTGCGCCGCTTTCGTCTGCTTCTTTTCTTCCAGAAAGCTGATCACATAATCAATATCGCATAGCTGTCCTCGTTTTTTCTGATTCAGGCCGATCACTTCATCGATACTTTCCCAGTCAAAATCAATGCCATATTTCTGCTTCAAAACCTCCGCATAGTCTCTGGCCGTTTCATACCGGCAACCGAACGGATCTATTGCATCCATCATGTTACACAGGTCAATAAAAGCATCCTTCCATCTCAACAACCTGTCTTTTCCGAAATGAAACTCCTGATTAAGCGAGAACATTACTGTCGGAGTAAATGTTGCCAATATTCTATGTGCTAACATCTGGCTTATTTCATTTGCCTTTTTGGCAGATATCTCCATCGGAATGAAGTAGGCATTTCTCACCTTAAGTTCCTTCTTCAATCCCTCTATGCCTCCCTTTTCCACCAATTCCAGGGCATAGGCAAGGCCGTCCATTCTGGCCTGATATATTTTGTCTCTCTTAAAACTCATCACGTTTTCCTCCACCTTGTTCTCTCTCTGCCTCATATGTGCACCTGCCGCCTACGCAGTAGATGCACGCTTGGCGTTGCCTTATCCCCAGCTACTCATTATCGTCCGGCACATCGAACGGAAATTTTATCTGTTCCTCTTCGTAAAGCTCCGTGAATCTTCTGAAATAGCTTACGTCTAAATGCTTTCCGACTACTTCTTCAAACAATCGAATATTTGCTCTATCTGATGCAAATGCTTTGTTTAGCTGGAAGTAAGCCTCTGTGATTGTCCCAATGATTATTTCTGCGTCCGCAGCAGAGACTGTATACATTTCAAGAATTTTCTTCACTTCTGCCACTTCTGCTTTGCAAATATCGTTAACTGTTAATCCACTTGCATATTTACCCATTGCTTTTATTCTCCTCGTCTATGATTGTTTTTTTCAAGCGTCATTGGCGCATCATCATGCCTTTTAGCTTCCATTTCGCAGATAAATGCCATGTTGCATGCCATGTGCTTGTAATGCCGGATACCGGATTCCTCATCTACTCCGTCCGGATCATCGATATAGGACAGCAGATGGCGGTACAATGCGTCAATATACCTTTGTTTCTCGACATTCTGCCAGTTGTCTTTACTTTTGTACTTTTGGTTTCCGTACTCCCTGACCTCAGCTATGTCTCTAATGATCTGTGTCGGCACCAGTGATAGCTTCGGCTTTCCTGCGTCCTGCTTTGCTGTTTGGTCATTCATCTTTTGTTTCCTTCCTGTACGGCTTCGGAAGCGGCATCCAGGCGTTGACGGTAAAACCTGCTGCGGCACATGTATCACCACCATAATCATCTCCCAGATACCATGCGTTCTCTTCATACGTTCCGATAGCCAAAGCACCAAAGTTAGCAAATGACAATAGCACATAATCATTATCTTTCGGAAGCTTCTCTTCCACCGGTATCCACTTACGCCTGGAGCGTTCTGCCGTGAGCTGCTGCAGGAGTTTGTATGCCTGGCTCTGACTGAAATCATTGAGGCTCTCAACCTCTTCTGGATTCATCTCGGTATCTTCATAGTCCTTCAACTTGCACAGTGCGCCATACAGTTTCTGCTCTACATCTCTGGTAATGGCCTCTCCTACACGCAATTGCGCCCATTTCACACCATTTAAGCACCAGTTGCCATATTCATCCTTCTTGGTTAATCTTCGCATTTTCTTCCCTCCATCTTTTTCAGGTATGTGCATACGGTACTTTGCGCCAAGTGCAGTTCTTCTGCAATCTGCTTGATGCTCCATCCTGCATTGCGCAGTGCCTTCATTTTTCCAAAATCAATCTGTTTTTTTGCGTTTTGATTTGATTTTTGCGGAGCTTGTGTTTCCGACTCACTCTCTTCTTTTTCGACTTCTGTAACGGCCTCTGCCGGCTTCTCTTCTGCTCCTATTGGCGCTTGATCCGGTTCTTCTGCCGGTTCGACTTCCGGCGCGATCCGGAAGAACTCGCAGCCTTCTAAAAGTTTCTTAAGTGTCAGAAACTCATAATCATCCAGGTTCTTTGGCTCCGGCACTACTGGCTGGAGTACTCCCACCATCAGGCCTCTTTTATGCAGTTCTAATGCCTCATCGATTGATATTTGTTTGATTTTCATTGTTTTCTCCTTTTCTGTATCTCTTTCAGCTTTTCAATTAACGCACTCCTGTTAGCCCGACAGTTCCTAAAAAACTTCCCTGGCTCTAGAAGATACTCCTCATTGGCACCATACCCTTCCTTGTATCTCATGCCATCATCGGCTTTCCAGTCATAGAGCATGGAATGATACG
>CAVFER010000069.1:0-12161 GCA_963621525.1 bacterium
ATTTATATATTCGCAGCACAGCCGCCGTTTTTCGGTGACTGTGCTATTTCTTTTTCCGTGCTACTGCGTGGAACGGGAACAGGTGGAAAGAAATCAGTAACACAACTTTGAAGGCGTCTTGTGATTTTTAAGGAGGAGACTGGTTTTAAAGTGTATTTTTTCTGTAAAGGATCAGAAGTCCTTTTAACAGCAGTGCATCATCGTAAATGATCTCATGTCTGCATAAAGGTGTGATAAAACGTGCCAGACCGCCTGTTGCGATCACAGCAGGGTTTTCCCCCAGCTCTTTTTCCATACGGTCTAAGATTCCGTCGATCATATCTACGTTACCAAAAATGATACCGGCTCTCATGCAGTCAATGGTATTTTTTCCAATGGCTTTATTAGGTACTTCCAGGCTGATGTAAGGAAGCTGGGCTGTTTTGCCGCTTAAGGAGTTTAAAGAAACACGCAGTCCCGGTAAAATAACACCTCCTATATAATTACCCTTTTTGTCGGCAACGCTTAAGGTAGTAGCAGTTCCCATATCAATGACAACCAGTGGAAGGGGATGTTCATGGATGGCAGCCACTACGTCTACGATCATATCACTTCCTACACTTTTAGGGTTGTCCATAAGAATGTTCATGCCGGTCTTCATACCGGAACCAACTAACAGAGGACGTATGCCTACCACCTTTTCTACGGCATTTAAAATAGTTGTATTTAAAGGCGGAACAACGGAAGAAAGAATGGCGCCTTCAATGTCTGATAACTGGATATGATGCATTTCCAGAATGTTTTTGAAGTGAATGGCGTACTCCGTGTCTGTGCGTCCTTGATCTGTGGTCACGCGTTCAATAAAATAGGTCTGTTTTTCGTCAATACCGCCAAGTACGATGTTGGTATTGCCCATATCAACGGCTAAAATCATGAGTGGGAACTCCTTTCAAATACATGAAATGTGTGCTATGATTGTATCACACAAAAATAAGAAACACAACCGGAGGAACCTTATGCTAAAAGGAAAAACAATACTCCTTGGAGTGACCGGCAGCATTGCCGCATATAAGATTGCCTATCTGTCAAGCGCCCTGATAAAAAAGGGGGCAAACGTCCATGTGCTTATGACGAAAAATGCCACTAATTTCATTAATCCTATCACCTTTGAGACACTTACAGGAAATAAATGCCTTATCGACACCTTTGACCGGAATTTTCAGTTCAGTGTAGAGCATGTGTCTCTGGCAAAGAAAGCAGATGTTTTCCTGGTAGCACCTGCATCTGCCGATGTGATCGGCAAACTTGCCCATGGTATTGCAGATGATATGTTGACAACTACCTTTATGGCATGTACTTGCCCAAAGATCATATCACCAGCTATGAATACCCATATGTATGAAAATCCTATTACTCAGGATAATCTAAAAATCTTAGAGAACTACGGAATGGAAGTGATCCGACCTGCAAGTGGATACTTAGCCTGCGGTGATACCGGTGCAGGAAAGATGCCGGAGCCGGAAACATTATTTGAATATATCCTGTGTACAGTAGGATATCCAAAAGATATGTCAGGAAAGAAAGTTCTCATCACTGCGGGACCGACCAGAGAAGCCATTGATCCGGTTCGTTATATCACGAATTATTCTACCGGAAAAATGGGTTATGCCCTTGCAAAGGCAGCTGCTTACAGAGGGGCAGAGGTTACGTTAGTTACCGGTCCGGTAGCGATAAAGCCGCCTATGTTTGTAAAAGTAGTGCCGATTGAAAGTGCAGAAGATATGTTCCGGGCTGTGACTGCTGCGGCACCAGAACAGGATATTATCATAAAGGCCGCAGCGGTAGCAGATTATCGTCCTCCAATCGTTGGTCAGGACAAGATCAAGAAAATAGAGGGAGATATGTCCATTGCTTTGGAGCGAACCAAAGATATCCTTGGCTGGCTGGGACAGCATAGAACACCGGGACAGTTTTTATGCGGTTTTTCTATGGAAACAAGAGATATGCTGGAAAACTCCAGAGCTAAACTTGCCCGAAAAAATATAGATATGATCGTTGCAAATAATTTAAAGGTAGAAGGAGCTGGCTTCGGTACAGATACCAATGTAGTGACTATTATTACAAAGGACAGTGAAAAAGAGTTGCCGAAAATGAGCAAAGAGCAGGTGGCAAACGAATTGCTGACACAGATTCTTGACTTTACTTCATAATCATAATACAATAATATGCCGATACTGGGGGTCAAAAACGTAAATCGGGCGCAGACTTGCTTGCAGGAGGATTTTTGAGGTTGCTGGTTATGCAACGAATGAACAGTAACTTTTTGAGTTTAGGACCCGCCAAAAACATGAATCAAAAGTGTAAACATCAGTTTAGTTGCTAAGAATGGAGGAAAGACCATTGTCACAGACAAATGATCAGATAACAGAACAGATAAAGAACCGCAGAACTTTTGCTATTATTTCCCACCCTGATGCAGGTAAGACTACATTAACCGAGAAGTTCCTTCTTTATGGTGGGGCTATTAACCTGGCAGGTACTGTAAAGGGAAGAAAGGCTGCAAAGCATGCAGTTTCCGACTGGATGGAGATCGAGAAGGAGAGAGGTATTTCCGTTACTTCTTCCGCCATGCAGTTTAATTACGAAGGCTTTTGTATTAATATCCTGGATACACCGGGACATCAGGATTTCTCGGAGGATACGTATCGTACCCTGATGGCGGCAGACTCCGCTGTCATGGTCATTGACGGATCCAAGGGTGTTGAGGCGCAGACTATTAAGCTGTTTAAGGTTTGTGTTATGCGCCATATCCCTATCTTTACATTTATCAACAAGTTTGACCGTGAAGCAAGAGATCCATATGAATTGTTAGATGAGATCGAAGATGTTTTAGGGATCCGCACCTGTCCTGTAAACTGGCCCATCGGCTGCGGAAAGAACTTCAAAGGTGTATACGACCGCTTTACAAAGAAGGTAACTACTTTTACTGCTGCACAGGGCGGTGCAAAAGAAGTTGCTACCCAGGAATTTGACGCAGAAACAGATGATGTGGAAAACATCATCGGCTTCCAGTATCATAAACAGTTATTAGATGATATTGAATTATTAGACGGCGCCAGTGATGAACTGGATATGGGTCGTGTACAGAAGGGTGATCTTTCCCCTGTATTCTTTGGCTCTGCCCTGACAAACTTTGGTGTTGAAACATTCCTGGAGCATTTCCTGAAAATGACCACATCGCCGCTGCCAAGAAAAACACTGACGGGTGTGGTAGATCCGTTTGATAAGGATTTCTCCGCGTTTGTATTTAAGATCCAGGCGAACATGAATAAGGCTCACAGAGACAGGATTGCATTTATGCGTATTGTTTCCGGCAAGTTCGAGGCAGGTATGGAAGTAAATCATGTTCAGGGCGGCAAAAAGATCCGTCTGACCCAGCCGCAGCAGCTGATGGCACAGGATCGTAAGATCGTAGAAGAGGCATATGCGGGTGATATCATTGGTGTATTTGATCCGGGTATCTTCTCTATTGGTGATACTCTTTGTTCTTCCAATGAAAAGTTTGAGTTTGAAGGCATACCCACTTTCGCACCAGAGCATTTTGCAAGAGTGCGCCAGGTAGATACCATGAAGCGTAAGCAGTTCATCAAGGGTGTAAACCAGATCGCCCAGGAAGGTGCTATCCAGATTTTTCAGGAGTTTAATACCGGTATGGAAGAAATCATCGTAGGCGTTGTAGGTGTACTTCAGTTTGAAGTGCTTACCTATCGTTTGCAGAATGAGTACAATGTAGAAGTTATCTTAGAGAAGCTTCCATATGAACATATCCGTTGGGTAGAAAATCCACAGGAAGTAGATGTGGCACGTATCCAGGGAACATCTGATATGAAGCGTATTAAAGACTTAAAAGACAACCCACTGCTTTTGTTTATCAACAGCTGGAGTGTTGGCATGGTCCTTGAAAGAAATCCGGGTCTTAAATTAAGCGAGTTTGGTAATAACTAAACATAAATCTGAAAGCGTATTTGCATATTTAAGGAGGTTTTACAAAATGAGCAGGATCGATGTAGTAAGAGCAGCAATGGTACAGGCAATGAAGGCAAAGGATAAAGCAAGAAAGGACTCTCTTTCCATGTTATTATCAGCCTTGAAGAACGCAGAAATCGATAAGAGAGAGCCTCTTACAGAGGCAGAAGAAGACGCTGTGGTTAAGAAAGAGATCCGTCAGACCCAGGAGACATATGACTTGGCACCGGCAGACAGAGATGATATCCGTGAAGAGGCAGGGGCACGTCTGGCTGTTTACAAAGAATTTGCTCCAGAAGACATGTCTGTTGATCAGATCAAAGAAGTGATCGCAGGCGTATTAAAGGAACTGGGAATTGAAAATCCTGCCCCAAAGGATAAAGGTGCTATCATGAAGGTACTGATGCCAAAGGTAAAGGGAAAAGCAGATGGCAAGATGGTAAACGAAACCCTGGGTGCTATGCTGAAGTAACGGAATAAATAAAAAATAGTTCGGTCATGCACATGTCATGGCTAAATGGTTATACAAAGAACAGGAGAAAGTCATGTACAGAAACGAAATCGAAGAATATATTGATTCTCATAAGGAACAGATGATCGAAGATATCTGCACTCTCTGCCAGATCAACAGTGAAAAAATGCCTTACACAGAGGGGAAACCTTTTGGTGAAGGCCCGTTTGAGGCATTGCAGGCAGCTCTTGCCATGATGGAAAAGTATGGATTTGCAGTCCGCAATTACGACAATTATGTAGGAACAGCAGACTTAAATGACAAAGAAACACAGCTTGATATTCTGGCTCATCTGGATGTAGTTCCGGCAGGAGAAGGCTGGACTGTGACAGAACCATTTAACCCTGTTATTAAAGACGGAAAGCTTTATGGACGTGGTACAGCAGATGACAAGGGGCCGGCTGTTGCGGCTCTTTATGCAATGCGTGCTGTAAAAGAACTGGAAATCCCGGTAAAGAAAAATGTCCGCCTGATTTTAGGTACAGACGAGGAATGCGGCAGCTCCGATATCGCTGTTTACTACAAGCAGGAAAAAGAAGCTCCCATGACATTTTCACCAGATGCAGAATTTCCGGTAATTAACGTAGAAAAAGGACGTCTTCCGGGTCATTTTGTTGCTTCTTTTGAGAAGTCTGATGCTATGCCAAAGTTAGTTAAGATTGATGCAGGCCTTAAGAGTAATGTAGTTCCCGGAAAAGCAAAAGCAGTAATCGCAGGTGTAGATGATACTGTATTAAAGGAAATTGCAACTGCTGTTACAAATGAGACAGAGGTTACATTTACATTTACAGGCTGTGAAGAAGGGGTTCTGATCACAGCAAAAGGAGAAGGCGCTCATGCATCTACTCCGGAAGAAGGAAAGAATGCAATAACAGCACTGTTAGCACTGATCGCAAAGCTGCCATTGGCCCCCTGCCCACAGTTGGAGGCAGTTAAGGGACTTGTAAAACTGTTTCCTCATGGAGATACGCGTGGAAATGCACTTGGCATTGCCATGGAGGATGACGTATCTGGAGAACTGACTCTGGCGTTTGATATGCTTCAGGTAGATGCAGAGCATTTAGACGGTGTATTTGACTGCCGTACCCCGATCTGCGCAAATGAGGAAAATGCATTTAAGCCGGCAAAGGCACGTATGGCAGAAGAAGGCATTGAACTGCTGCCTGAGCATATGAAAGCACCTCACTATGTAGATGGTGATTCCCGCTTTGTACGCACCTTGTTAAAGGTATATGAAGAGTATACAGGCCTAAAGGGAAACTGCCAGTATACAGGCGGAGGCACATATGTACACAACCTGAAAAATGGTGTTGCTTTCGGCTGCTCAATGCCGGGAACAGACAACCGCATGCATGGTGCAGATGAATTTGCGGTGGTAAAAGAGCTGATTGACAGTGCGAAAATCTTTGCACAGGTCATCGTGGATCTGTGCTGCTAAGCTGTATAGATCTATTTGGATCATATATCCGTTTTTTATAGGCTGATTATGAGAACTTTGTACCGCACCTTTTGGTGCGCAGGAATTCTCTATGAACGAGGAGTGGCCGACAGGTTTTTACCTGTCGGCCAATTTGTGAGAAAAAGTTGTATGAAAAGCATTCGCTTTTAACGAAAATAAATATACTGAAAAAATGTGAGGGAAATTTGTGCAAAATGTGAAGATTGTGTGAACCGGTAAAAATTTTATATACGATGTATTAGTCAGGCCGTCAGCGCAACGAATGAAAAGAGAAAAAGAGTCAACTATTTTCGTGAAGTATTTCCAACACAGAGCGAAGCTTTAAAGCATCGATCTGACCTGGCGCAGAAATATTTTCGACCGCTCCAAATGTAAGACAGGAGCCAAATATTTCTCCGCTTAAGCGGCTGATCAGTCCTGTTCCTGTCATGGACATGGTGATAACAGGACAGGAAAGCTCTTTTTTTGCCTTGCAGGTAGCAGAAAGAAGAGTAAGTACATCTTCTGTACATGCTGGCATAACAGCGATTTTTGCAATGTCAGCACCGGCTTTCTCCATCTGCTTTAGTCTGGAGAAAATCTCGTTTTCAGAAGGAGTTTGAAAGAAATCGTGGTTTGAAAGAACAGTCTTTACTTTTTTTGCTTTTGCCAGGGCAATCAGCTCATTTACAATATCCTTATCAGAAAAAAGTTCAATATCTATCAGATCCACCAACCCGGAGCAGATGGCCTTTTTAGCCAATTCTTTGTACTGTAAAAGACTGGCAGCCATATTTCCGCCTTCTTTTCTTGTGCGGAAGGTAAACAGAAGAGGAGTATTTCCGGCAGCTTCTCGAATCGCTGGAAGAATCTCCTCCAGATACCCTTCTTTAAAAATATCTTCCATCCAGTCAACTCTCCACTCGATCAGATCAGCACCGTATGTCAGTGCCTTTTTCATATCATTTAAAAGTGCATCCGGCCTGTCGCTTACAAGGGGAATGCAGATTTTGGGGATCCCTTCTCCCAAAACTATATTTCTAACAGAAACAACAGAGGTATGGTCCATGCTTATAATTCTCCTTTAAAACGGTGTATAACAGTATTGTCATCTGCTATTATAAGGCATAATAACAATCTTCGTCCAGATATGACAGAGAAAAATTTGGTGTACAGTAACGCTGCAGTAACAAAAGTTCCGGGAATTGCAACAAAAATCTTGCGATTACAGGGACTTTCAGTTAAAATAAACTCATCATTACAATATGTATTCATAAATTTTACGAATACATAAGAGAAAGGATGTGCAGCATTTATGAAGTGCCCGTACTGTAATGAAGCAGATACTAAAGTGATCGATTCCCGTCCGGCGGATGACAACAGTTCTATTCGCAGACGCCGTCAATGTGAACGTTGTGGTAAGCGTTTTACTACTTATGAAAAATTAGAGACCATGCCGCTTATGGTCATTAAAAAAGATGAATCCAGAGAGGTCTATGACCGTTCAAAAATAGAAGCAGGCATTCTTCATTCCTGCCATAAACGTCCTGTATCCCCACGCCAGATCAGCTCTATGATCGATGAGATCGAAAACCAGATCTTTAACAGGGAAGAAAAGGAAATTCCTACTTCTGTTATCGGCGAGCTGGTCATGGATAAGTTAAAAAGTGTGGATGAGGTTGCCTATGTGCGCTTTGCCTCTGTTTACAGGGAGTTTAAGGATGTAGGTACATTCATGGAAGAACTTGGCAAGCTCCTGAAAAAATAAGGTAATGAGTACACAAATGAATCCAAAAGAAAGTAGACGTTAGTATGTTTCAATGTTTTTACCCCAGTAAACTGGAAGATTCCACCTATGTTATTCCTTATGAAAGCTGGAAAAAAATGGGCATCCAAGGGATTATTTACGATATTGATAATACATTAGTCCCTCATGGGGCACCAGCAGATGAAAGAGCCATACAGCTTTTTGAATATCTGCGTGAGCTGGGCCTTAAGACCTGTCTTCTTTCCAATAATAAGGAACTGCGGGTAAAGTCTTTTGCAAAACAGGTGAAAAGCTCTTATATTTATAAAGGCGGCAAACCGGGAGCGAAAGGCTATAAAAAAGCTATGGAGACAATGGGGACAGATGTAACAAATACTCTATTTGTAGGGGACCAGTTATTTACAGATATCTGGGGTGCCAATCGGTTGGGAATACAGACAGTCCTGGTAAAGCCGATTAACCCGAAAGAAGAGATTCAGATCATTTTAAAACGGTATCTGGAAAAGCCTGTGTTATATTGCTACAGGAAAAGTCTGAAACAGAGGTAGATTCATAGGTGTACATCAAAAAGCCTTGAAAAGAAGAAAGATAAGCAGGAGACAACACAATGGATGGAAGAACAAAAGTATATGGAGTAATGGGCGATCCCATTGAACATTCCATGTCCCCTTTGATGCATAATTTTTATGCAAGACGTACAGGAAAGGATCTGGCGTATATTCCCTTTCATGTGAACCGTGGAATGGTGGAAGCAGCAGTAAAAGGAGCCTTCGCATTAAATATCCAGGGAATGAATGTGACTGTTCCCCACAAACAGGATGTAATGAAATGCCTAGAGACCATTGATGAAGATGCCATGGCCATTGGCGCAGTGAACACACTGGTGCGCACAGAGCATGGCTACAAAGGTTATAATACAGACGGAGCCGGACTAAAGCGAGCCATGGATGAGGCTGGCATTTCCATTACAGGAGAAAAATGTATCTTGTTGGGAGCTGGGGGCGCAGCCAAAGCAGCGGCGTATATCCTTGCAAAATTCGGTGCAGCGGTGGTTTATATCTTAAACCGCAACGTAGAGAAAGCAGTGGCTTTAGCCGATTACATTAATGGCCTTGCAGGCCGCACAGTGCTTATTCCATTAAAACTGGAAGAGTACGGCCGGATACCTCAGGAGGAAAAAGGCTATCTTGCCATTCAGTCTACCAGTGTAGGTATGCATCCTCATGTAGAAGATGTTATTATAGAAGATGAAGCTTTTTATAAGCTGATCCATACAGCAGTGGACGTTATATACACACCCTCCTGTACAAAATTTATGAAAATGGTACAGTCTGCAGGTGGAAAGAGCATGAATGGTCTGGACATGCTGCTGTATCAGGGACTCATCGCATATGAACTGTGGAATCCAGATGTGAAAGTAGATAAAGATACCATTGATACAGCTCGGAAAATGATCTTAGATCATTTACATGAAAATATAAGGAAAAATAATGTAATCTTTACCGGCTTTATGGGAGCTGGAAAGACCAGTGCCGGTCAGTTCTATGCAAAACAGTATCAAATGCCTTTTATTGACACAGATCAGGAGATTGAAAAAGAAGCAGGTATGGCTATTTCTCAGATTTTTGCAGAAAAAGGAGAGGAAACGTTCCGGAAATTAGAGACGCAGTGCCTGGAAAAACTGTTAAAGACTACAGACGGGGCTGCAATCTCTGTAGGTGGTGGTCTTCCTTTAAGAGAGGAAAACAGAGATCTTTTAAAAAAACTTGGCTTGGTTGTGTATTTAGATGTTTCACCTGAGACTGTTTATAAGCGGATCGGTGCGGATGTGTCCAGCCGACCAATGCTTCACAGTGATGATGTGCCGGGACGGATCAGAAGTCTGCTAGATCAGAGACGTCCCCTGTATTTGAAAGCAGCTCATGTGGCAGTGGATGTAAATGATCGTTCTTTAGAGGATATTGCAGGAGAAATATACAGGGAAGCCTGTAAATAGCTATAAATCAGCTCTGAATCCGAAAAAAGAACTTGAAAAACATAGATACATAGTATAAAATAAAAAAGATTAGAGAGAATTAGAGGATGCAGGCAGCATCCTGAACGAACTTAAGGAGGAATATCTTTATGATATCAGCAGGCGATTTTAGAAACGGAATTACACTGGAGATTGATGGACAGGTTGTTCAGATCCTTGAATTCCAGCATGTTAAGCCAGGTAAAGGTGCTGCTTTTGTGCGTACCAAATTAAAAAATGTGATCAACGGTGGTGTGGTTGAACGTACTTTCCGTCCGACTGAGAAGTTCCCGGCAGCAAGAATTGATCGTGTAGATATGCAGTATCTGTATGAGGATGGAGAACTGTATAACTTTATGAACGTAGAGAACTATGAGCAGGTAGCTTTAAACAAGGACATCATCGGTGATGCATTAAAGTTCGTTAAAGAGAACGAGATCTGCAAGGTTTGTTCTTACAACGGCAATGTATTCTCTGTAGAGCCGCCTCTGTTTGTAGAACTGGAGATCACTGATACAGAACCAGGCTTCAAAGGCGATACAGCAACCGGCGCAAGCAAGCCAGCAACTGTTGAGACCGGAGCTACTGTAAGTGTTCCGTTATTCGTAAACACAGGTGATAAGATTAAGATCGATACCAGAACCGGCGAATATCTGTCCCGTGTATAAGCTGATTGCTTAGATAAAAAATAAAAGATTGCTCCGGCCTATCGCCGGAGCGATTTTCGTATATGAGATATACTCTCAGAGAGCACATCAAGAAAAGAATACAAGGAGAATGATATTGTGAAAAAGATTCTGGAAGTTCTGGAACAGGAGCTGAAAGCAGCATTTACAGCCTGTGGCTATGAAGAAAAGTTCGCAAAAGTGGTTTTATCTAACAGACCGGATCTGTGCGAATATCAGTGCAACGGCGCTATGGCAGCTGCCAAAGCATATAGAAAGAAACCAATCGATATTGCAAATGCAGTAGTAGAGCAGCTTACAGGAGAAAATGCAAGTCCTGTATTTGCTGAGATCGTAGCAGTGATGCCTGGTTTTATTAACTTAAAGCTTTCTGAAAGCTTTTTAGCTGACTATATGAATGGTATGGCAGCAGATGAGAAGCTGGGACTGGAAGAGCCGGCAAAGAAAGAGACGATCATTGTAGATTTTGGCGGCGCCAATGTGGCAAAACCTCTTCATGTAGGACATTTACGCTCTGCAGTTATTGGTGAGAGTGTAAAGCGTATGGGGCGTTTCTTGGGCCACAATGTGATCGGTGACGTGCATTTAGGCGACTGGGGATTGCAGATGGGTCTTATTATTGAGGAACTGCGTGACCGCAAGCCAGAACTGCCATATTTTGATAAAAATTATACAGGAGAATATCCGACAGAAGCTCCTTTTACCATCAGCGAGTTAGAAGAGATCTACCCGGCTGCAAGCGGTAAGTCTAAGGTAGATGAGGCATTTAAAGAGCGTGCTCATCAGGCAACCTTAAAGCTTCAGAAGGGATATCCTCCATTCAGAGCTATTTGGAAGCACATTATGAACGTATCTGTAGCTGATCTTAAGAAGAATTACGCCAACTTGAACGTAGACTTTGATCTCTGGAAAGGCGAAAGCGATGCAGAGCCTTATATTCAGAAGATGGTAGATACCTTAGAGGCTCAGGGACTGGTGCATGAAAGTCAGGGTGCTTTAGTTGTAGACGTGGCAGAAGAAGGCGATACCAAGGAGATTCCGCCATGCCTGATTCGTAAATCAGACGGCGCATCCTTGTATGCAACTTCTGATCTTGCTACTATTGTAGAGCGTGAGGAAGACTTTAAGCCGGACCGCTATATTTATGTAGTAGATAAGCGCCAGGCTATGCACTTTGAACAGGTATTCCGCGTTGCAAAAAAAGCGGGCATTGTAAAACCTGAGACCCAGATGGTATTCTTAGGTTTCGGTACTATGAACGGCAAGGACGGAAAGCCTTTTAAGACAAGAGAAGGCGGCGTTATGCGTCTGGAGAAGCTGATCGCAGATATTGATGAGGCTGTTTACCAGAGAATCATGGAAAACCGCACGGTATCTGAGGAAGAAGCAAAAGAGACAGCAAAGATCGTAGGTCTTGCAGCTTTAAAATACGGAGATCTGTCTAACCAGGCTTCTAAGGATTATATCTTTGATACTGACCGGTTTATCTCCTTTGAGGGAAATACAGGTCCATACATTCTTTATACCATAGTACGTATCAAATCCATTTTAAATAAGTATAAGGAAAATGGCGGACAGGTAACAGAAGAAGGCGCAGAAAAGAAAATCCTTCCTGCAAAGGGCTCTTCTGAGAAGGCACTAATGCTTCAGCTTTCCAAATGCAATGAAGTGATTGAAAATGGCTTTGCAGAGACTGCGCCTCATAAGATTTGTCAGTATATTTATGAGTTGGCCAATGC